>CALVVE010000059.1 GCA_944363775.1 uncultured Bacilli bacterium
CACATCCTAAAGTTTTATTTATTAATTCTTGTTGATCTATATTTGGATATAATCTAAATTTATATGCTTTATATATTCTCATAAAACCACCACCATAAATCAATACTAACATACGAACGTATGTATGTCAATAGCTTCTTGGTGCTTTTTGTAAAGAACTTTCCTAATATATAAAAAAATGAACTATTTTAGTTCACTTTTTTTTATTATATATGTTTTATTTTTTTTATAAAAAGCATAAAACACATCACTTAAATTTATCTTATTTTTATTTAAAACACCTATTAACCATTTTTCATCTTTATTTAATTCTTTTAAAACTGCATAATCAACACTACCATCTACAATTAATGGAAGTGGATAATCACTACAATTTTCAAACACTGAAAGTTTACCATTGTTTTCTAATACTGCATAATCAACTTCTTCAATACTTTTAATCTGTTGTTCCCTAAGTTGTGAAAGTAAATCATCTAAACTATAACGAATTTTACTCATATTTTTAAACTGTAATTTCCCTTTTTTTATTATAACAACTGGCTTTCCATCTAAAAGATTACGAATATTATTACTTTTTAGAGTAATAAAACTAAGTGTTACTTGAATTAATACTAAAGTTGCAATAGGAACCACAGAAAACATAATTGAAGAATCCAAATTTTCTATAGACATAGCAGCTAATTCAGCAATTAATATTGATACAATTAAATCAATTATACCTAACTTTCCTACTTCTTTTTTACCCATAATACGATATACTAATATAATTAAAAAATAAAGAAAAAATGTTTTAAGAATAATTGTAATATACATAAAATCACCTATTATATATTGAACTAACTTCTATTTTTTATACAAAAACATAAATTTAATTAGGAGGATTTTTATGAACATTATATATTTAAAAAATTTATTAAAAAGTTTATTAATTAGTATTGTATTATTTTTAGTGTTTACTTTAATTGTAACTATACTTAATTACTTTAATTTATTATCTATCAATGGTATGAATATAAGTAAAATAATAATACCGGTCTTATCAATTTTAATTGGAAGTTTTTATTTAGGTACAACAGTTAAAAATAAAGGTTGGTTAGAGGGAATCAAATTAAGTATTATAATAATACTAATTTTATTAATTACTAACTTATTAATATTAAAAAATGGTTTTGAAATAAAAAATTTAATTTATTATTTAATTATTTTAGTAAGTAGTATGGTTGGAAGTATGATAGGAATAAATAAAAAAAAGAAAAACTAACTATTTTTCTTTTTTATATGTTTTATCAGGTTGACTATTTAACATTTTAATTAAATTAGAAGAATTACTTAAATTAAAGCTTGAATCACTATAATTGGCAATAGAAGTAAATTGTTCACCCTTTTTAAATAATTGTTCTTCTATAAACTTTGTTTTCTCTTGACCAATTTTATTTAAAACATTAAATGGAATTACACCAATTTTATTATTTTCTTTTGTTTCTGTATAAATATCGATTTTAATTAATCTTTCTTTAATTTTATCTTCAGAAACACCATAATAATTTTCTAAATAACAACTATAAGCATCAATAATAGTCATATAATTATCTAAACTCTTATAATCATTATCGCCCACCATGTTTTTATTTAAAAGTTGTTCTAAATATACTTTAAAAAAATAAATGTTATCTTCTAAAGAAATATTGTTTTTTTCACTAAAATTAATTAAATTTTTACAATAATATTTTAATAAAGTTACATTTATATCTCCATACAATGATTTTCTAATAGAATAAGCTGTAACGTTTTTATCATAATATGCTTCACCATACAATTCTAAAGTTTCAATAGATGATGAAGGTATTAAATTTATAGATGCGAATAATTGATAAATTTCATATTTTTCTTCTTTAGTTTTAGCACCGAAAAATTTATATAATTTATCTAAATCATTACTAAAAAGTATCTCATCTAAACTAGATAGTTTTTCTTCTTCGTTAAAAATACCCGAAAATTTTATTAAATTAAATAAACTTCTTTCAAAAGAATATGTTGAAGGATCATCTGTGTTTTCTTCAGCAAGTGCTTCACATAAAGTGTTATTATCAAAACACATAGAACTTTTTTCTTTATTACAAATACAAGTATCTTCTATTGCATGATTTAATTCATGTGTTAAAACATGTTCAAGCATATAAACATATTGATTAAAAGCAAAATCTTCTCCAAAGTGATAATATTTTTGTTCTTGTTCTATTGATTCTTTTATTGTCCCAGAATATAATTTAATATTTTTTTCTTTTGAACTATATGTTGCATATGCAGAAGAATTTAAATCGTTTGGAAGATCATAGATTCTAAGTTCTTTTAAAATGTGATAAAAACTATCTTTTTTAGAAACTGGACAATTATCCCATGCGTTTTCAATAGCATTTTCTAAGCAAATTTTATATTCTTTATCAAATCCTTTTAAATCATCTATATCCAAATTTAACTGACTATTATTTATTATATTTTGAGCAATTGTTGATACTTCTGTTTCATAATATTCCGTAAAATCTTGATTACAAGCATATACATTATTTCCTATTTCAACAAAATCATCATAGCTAGTATCCAATTCTAAAATCTTATTATATTCATATTCTGAATCTATTTTTTCAAGTACTTCATATAATCCTTTTGCTTCTTTAGAAACACTTTCATCTTTGTTAGTTAAAGTAAAATTACCTGCTATAAAACTAGCAGTTAAAATAGAACAAAGTGTTACTTTTCCCTTTAATGTCATCTTTTTCATAATAACCCCCATAAATGCTTTATATTCTAGCACAAAATCATTTTTTGTCAAATTAAAAAGAGTTTATTTTTGATATTTATCAATAAACTCTTCTTTAAATTCTAAAAACTTATCTTCAGCAATACTTTTTCTAATATCTTCAGTTAATTTAATTAAAAATCTTAAATTATGAATTGATAATAATCTTTGACCAAATGTTTCATTAGCTACTATTAAATGTCTAATATAAGCTTTTGTATAGTGTTTACAAGCATAACAATCACAATTGTCTTCTAGAGGGGTAAAATCTTCTTTAAATTTAGCATTTTTTAAATTTATTTTACCATTTCTAGTGAAAGCATTACCATGACGAGCAATACGAGTTGGTAAAACACAATCAAACATATCTACACCACGTTCTACGCCTTCTAAAATATCAATAGGATCTCCTACTCCCATTAAATATCTAGGTTTATCTTCTGGTAAATATCTGATTGCATCTTCAACCATTTTATACATCGTTGGTTTATCTTCACCAACACTAGTTCCACCAATACTATATCCATCAAATCCTAATTTAACAGTTTCTTTTGCACTCCACTCTCTTAAATCAGTATATTCTCCACCTTGAACAATACCAAATAGTGATTGATTAGGATTTTTATGAGCTTCTTTACCACGTTTTGCCCAACGAATTGTTCTTTCAGTACTCTTTTTAGCATAATCATAACTAGCTGGATATGGGATACATTCATCAAAACTCATAGCAATATCACTATCTAACTTATTTTGTATTTCAATTGATTTTTCTGGTGTTAAAAATAATTTTTCACCATTAATATGACTTTTAAATATTACTCCTTCTTCACTAATGTTTTTTTTCTCAGCCAAACTAAATACTTGAAAACCACCACTATCAGTTAAAATTGGACCATCATAATTCATAAATTTGTGTAGTCCACCAGCTTTAGCAACAATATCTTCACCAGGTCTTAACCATAAGTGATATGTGTTAGAAAGTATTACACCACTATTAATATCTTTTAATTCTTCAGGACTTAAAGTTTTTACAGTAGCTTGTGTTCCAACTGGCATAAACATTGGTGTTTTAACAGTACCATAATTAGTATGAATTAAACCAAGTCTAGCTTTAGTATTTTTTTCTCCTTTAATTTTTTCATATTTTATTTTCATTATTAAACTCCTTTATTTTATTTAATTTTTTAGTATAATCATTAAATTCATTTTGTGAATTTGCATTCCAATAACTAATAGAATTATTAGTAACATATTCTGTTGTAAAAATATTTTTATAAAAATTTCTTTTATATATATCTAGATTTCCTAAAAGAATTAATGGTGTAAATTGATTACTATTTAAATTACATTTTTCAAGATCTTTTAATTTAATGTCATTTTTTAAAACAACAAAATTATTATCAGATAAGTTATATCTATTTTTAATATAATTACTTACATTAAAATCTATTTGTTTATATTTTAAAATGAATTCTTCACTATATGTATCATTAATATTAGCTAAATCTAGAACCATTGTATCAAATAATTGTTTTGAATAATAAAAATCTTCAAGAGCTAAATTATTTTTTTCATTATATGTAATTAAATTTTTATAAAATACTTTTGTTAAAGAAATTAAAACATCTGAAGTAATTTCAGCTTCTTCAACATTTGTAATATATCGATTATTAATTTTATCACGCACACTATTATTTCCATATAATATGTTAAGTGAAACAATTAAATTTTTCTTTTCTTCATTAGATAAATCAAATAAACTCATAAGTAAATCAATATTTTGATTTATTACTATATCTTTTATTGTATTTTCATCATATTTATCATCAAATAAAAGAACTAACTGTAAAAAATCATAAAACTTTTTATTATAAAAATTACTATCACCATATATATAATAACTTAAAAATGATGTGAGATTAGAATTATATTTTTCAGTAAAATCTTTGCTTTCTTCTATAAATAATTGATTAGCAATTTCACCAAACATACTAGAAATATTTTGATTTATATCATTTGTTTCTTTAGGAATATATAATTCTATAGTAAAATTGTCATCACTATTATCTATTTTATAATAAAATTTGTCACTTTTATCATCATTAATACTAAATTCTAGTTTATTAACATTATTTACAAAAGTAAGATGAGCTAGTTTACTATCAATTTCTTCGTAATGTTTTTTTTCTTTATTAACAAAATCTTTAGCATTATAATAATCATCTTGTATTTCTACATTATAATAATTATAAATCTTATTTAATATATTGCTTATTTTATTATTTAAAGTGCTAAAAACTTCATTGGTATCAATAAAATTTAAAAAATCTAATACTTTTAATTCGCGTTCAAACCCATCATAATTATACTCATCTTCAAAATCATAATTTGGTTCTATTTTTTCTATATTAACAAGTGAAATATCTTTTTTTGCATATTCATTAGTTTTTGATAAAACATAAGAAACTGATGAAAAAGTTAATGCACAAGTAGTAATAAATATTCCACAATGTTTTTTATTAATTCTTTTCATTTAAATCCCCTCTACAAAGTCCAATATCATACCATAAAATTCCAAAAAAAGCAAAAGAATTTTATAAATTATAGTAGAAAAAAAGACCTAGAAAATTAAATAATAATATTATTCACTTTCTAGTTTAAAATTTCTATTTTCTAACATCTTTTTTTCTGTTAATTTTAATCCTTCTTGCCATAATGTTTTTGGTACATTATCAAGTGATGGATCATATCCATTATTTTTAGCTAAATTATTCATTATATAAATAAATAAAGATATATATGGTAATCCCGTTTTTAATGTATCAATTAAAATTTTATCCCAACAACAATTTATTTCTGATAAAAGACTATTATTTACACTATCAATTACTTTATCAATATCATAATTAACAATATATTCTTCTACTTCTACTTTTTTACCAAAAGTTATTATTGAATAAGTAGCTCCAACTCTTCCATCAGTATTTAAACCAATTGATCCAGGATTAACATACAATACCCCATTATCATACATTGAAGATTGAATATGTGTATGCCCAGTTATAATAATATCAGCATCAACGGAATCTTCTAATTTATGACTTAAAGATATTTTTAATTCGTTAACTTCAAAAACAATACTATTTTGAAGTTTTTTTAAATAATCAATGTTATGTTGAAATAATTGATAATAAGTAAGTAAAAT
>CALVVE010000060.1 GCA_944363775.1 uncultured Bacilli bacterium
TTGATGAAATGGGAATAACTGAAGAACAGTTAACTTCCATGGGAGTTGATACAGTTTTTGAAGGAGTATTTCAAACTACATCAAATGAATTATTTAGTATGAAACCAATTGATTCAAACTATGTATGGTTTAATGGATTTATGTGGCGAATCATGGGAAAGAATGCAGATGGAAGTATTCGTATGATTACCGAAGAAAATGTTACCTCAATACCTTGGGGAGAAGAAAATACTGCAGAACAATATGATAGTAGTTATGTAAATGATTGGTTAAATAATTATTTTTACCCAAAATTAAAAAATAAAGAAATGTTAGTTAAACAAACATGGTGTAGTGAAACTACAACAGATGAAACATCAGCACGAACAACATGTTCAAATAATTTATCAACAACACCACAATATGTAGGTTTATTATCACTAGATGAATATAATTTAGCAAGTGGTTCGTCAAGTTATTTAATAAATTCACAAGTATTTTGGACATTAACACCATATAGTGCTTCTTATGCTTGGTACGTGTACAATGGCGGTCCTGCGAACTACAATTCTGTGTCTAATGCGAACGGTGTGCGTCCAGTTATAAATATTTCATCTGAAATAACCATTACCGGAGGTAATGGTACTCTAACGGATCCATATATGTTCGAAGATAAGAGTAGTGGTGTAACAGGAACATTAAAAGATAATAGTCAGATAGGAGAATATGTAACATATGCTGGAAGAAATTATCGAGTAGTAGAAACAAGTCAAAGTGGAACAAAATTAATACTAGATGGATATTATGATAGTAATAATGATGGAACAATAGATGATTCAGATGAAATGGCATATGATTCAAATAAAAATGGTGGATGTACATTGTGTACAACAATAAATGAAGATACTTTCTTAAATTGGTTAAGTAATAATAATGAAACTGAAAAATCTAAACTTGCAAGTACAACGTGGTATCGAGGAGATTATTGGACACATGGTAATTATAAAACAAATTTAGAAAGTATAAGTAATCCATATGAAGGAAAAGTAGGATTAATAAGAGTAGGAGAAATGTTATCAGGACAAAGTGAAACAATACTTTCAAAAAATCATACTGTTGCAAATGATTATAATAATGCCCAATATTATTGGACTGCAACACCATATAGTGCTTCTAGTGCTTGGCGCGTGAACAATGACGGTGATGCATACAACAATTCTGTATCAAGTGCGAACGGCGTGCGTCAAGTTATAAATATCTCATCTCAAATCACCACTACTAGAGGCAATGGTACTCCAAATTTACCATATGAGATATAAGGTGGTTGAAACGATAATAAGGAATAAGTAATCCCCCACGTGGCGTATTTGCCACAGGGGGTGCTTTTTTTGGGGTAATTTAAAATACGAAATTTTTTCGTATTTTTTTGTAAACAATTATAAGTTTGTCGAATAATGTTGTTATTGACATGAATTTTTGATATAATTATGGTGTAAAAATATGTAGAATAGAGGGGATAGTTATGAATAAAATTAAGTACTTATTTTTGACTATACTAATATTTGTATTAAGCTTTATATGTTTTAATATAGATTTTGTATCTGCTGCTCCTAATGGTGGATATAAACTTGTTAATTTTAGAACTAAAGCTTCTAGTGCAATAAATACAGAGTATACTGAAGCTAATACTGGGCAAATAGGGTATACTAATGGTTATTATGGAGCTGATGCTTTATATTTAGGAACTAGCGGAAGTAAAATTAAGTTTATGCTTTCAGGTGTTATTGGGTATGTAGAAGCAAGTGAAGTTAGTTTATATCCTATGGAAACACAAAGTGATTATGATAAATATTATATGTCTTATTATGAAAATCAAGGTGGTATAATTGTTCATAAGATTGCTTTAAAAATTGAAGGTATTTCTTATGGAACAACTTATTTAGGAAAGAATACTGTTGGTTTAATTGAAGGAAAAGATTATTTAAGTTATGATGGTCATTATTTTTATCCTGCATCTTTAGCTGGATATAAACAAATGACTAATGATATTTTAAATGGTAACAATAATAATGCGGTTAATGCTGGAAATCCTTTCTATAGTTATTATCAATTTTTATCACATCGTAGTTTAACAAATTATACAGCTACTGATATAAATAATTATGTTAAAAATGTTTGGGGATATACTAGTACAGTTGATGATAGAAATAATTTAGGTTCTAAGGAATCATTAATGTATGGTTTAGGAAGTACATTTATTAATGCACAAAATACTTATGGAGCAAATGCTTTATTATCATTTAGTACTGCTGCTAATGAAAGTAGTAGGGGTAGAAGTAATATTGCTTTAAGAACAAATAATTTATTTGGTCATGGTGCTTATGATTCAGCTCCTGGGGCTAATGCTAATGGATATAATACTCCAGCTGATAGTGTTAATGCTCATGCAAGATATTTTGTTTCAATTGATTATATGGATCCAAAGGATTATTTATCACGTTATAATGGTGGACAACTAGGTAATAAAGCTAGTGGTTTAAATGTTAAATATGCATCTGACCCATATTGGGGAGAAAAAGCTGCAACTAACTATTATAATTTTGATAAAACTTATGGATATCAAGATTATGGATATTTTACACTTGGTATTAAAACTAGGAGTAATAGTTACAATATTTATAAAGAACCTAATACTTCTTCTAATGTCCTTTATTCTACTGAAAAATTAAATGATTATTCTGTTACAATTTTAGATGAAGTTACTGGTACAAGTATAAATGGTAATAATAAGTGGTATAAAATTCAAACAGATCCTGTTTTAAATGATAGTCGTACAGCATTTGTTCAAGATGTAGGAGAATATGCTTATAGTAATAATTATGCATATATACATTCTAGTGCAATTGATGTAATTGTTAAGAACGGAGTTTCTCAAATTAATAAAACTTATAATATTACATTTAATGCAAATGGTGGAAAGTTTAGCGATGGTAAATCATCTAAAGTAGTAAATGTTAAGAGTGGAGTTACACCGAGTGTTGAAAATCCAACTAAAACAGGTTATAAATTTAGCGGATGGAGTGAAACTGTAAAACCAGCAGCAAGTGATAAAACATATAAAGCTAATTGGAAAATTAATACATATGATATTACATTTGATGCAAATGGTGGAAAGTTCAGTGATGGAAATACTAAACGTGTTGTAAAAACAAAATATAATAGTTTACCAGCAATAGATGAACCGGTAAGAGATGGTTATATATTTACTGGTTGGGATAAAAAAGTTGTTGCTGCTACTGCAAAAACTACTTATAAAGCAACATGGAAAGCTGCTACTTTCTATAATGTAACATTTAATGCAGATGGAGGAACATTTAGTAATGATAAAGAAGAATTAGTTGTAAAAGTTGCTGAAAATACTATCCCAAAAGTAGAAACACCAATTAAAGATGGATATGTATTTGTTGAATGGACACCAGAACTTAGTAAAGTTACTGGACCAACATCATATGAAGCAGTATGGAGAAAAGGAACTATTGAAGATTATTTAACTAAAAAAGATGGAGAATTCTATTTCCAATATATAAAAGAAGAAAATGATAAATTAATGTTTAAAGGTTATGAAATTATAAAGGGAATTGATAATGATCTTGATAAAGATATAAATTATCGAATTGTTTTTATAGATAATGAAACAGGAGATAGATTTGAACAATCTTTGGAAAGAATAAAAGATGCTAAAAATCATCCATTTGAAATAGTAAATTCTGATTATGATTATAAATATGCTTGGTTTGAAGGTGAAATTGATATAACAAAATTACCTGATGCAACTTATCAAATTTATGTTATTGCTGATAATGGTAAATATTATGCAAAAGATCAAATAAAGAATGTATTTAGATTTGATATGGATGGTTATTTCGAAAGTGAAAAGAATAGTGTTTATATAAGAAATAATCAAGAAACTCGTGATGATTATGTAGAATTATTTGTAAGAACAAATAGTCTTGGTACTAAGACAGCAACAACTAGATATAATATGTCTAATTCATATAGTTTAATTGAATTTAAAAATAATAAATTACACGTTCGTGGTACTTCACATATAATAAATGGAGATTATTCTAAAGTACAAAAAGTTGAAAGATATTTAATTTTTGAAAATACTAAAACATTTGAAGTAAAGAAATTTAATATTGGAAGTATAACTAATGGTGACTATGATGTTGTTTTAAGAGCTTCTGATGGTAAAGATAAAACAAGAGCTTGGTTTGATGCTGAAATAGATGTTAATGATTTTGAAGTTGGTACATATAACATTTATATCAATACTATTTCTAATCTTGCTGATGTTGATGAACTTGCAGATATCTTTAATAATAAAATTAAAGCTACATATGAATATGATGATAAAGTATATAGTTTTGTTGTTGATAAAGAAAATCGTTATCGTATACAAATGATTGTAAAAAATAAGTAAAACGTCAAAATATTAATGACGTTTTTCTTTAATTCAATTGACAAACATTTGTTCGTGTGATATTATTAAGTTGTAATGTATTACGACATTTCTTATGACATTTCTTATGACATTTTTTACGACAGGAGGTTTATTATGATTGGCGTTATCGAAGATTATCGTAATGAATTTAAATTAAAATTAACAGATAAATTAGAAAAAGAAGTAATTGGTTTTTTAAATACTAAAGGTGGTAATATTTATATAGGTGTTAATGATGATGGCAAAATAATTGGTTTAGATTGTAATGTAGATGAATTACAAAAAGAAATTAAAGATCGGATTAAAAATAATATTGTTCCATCAACTTTAGGATTATTTGATTGTATTGTCGAAAATAAAGATAATAAATTATATATTAAGATAGTAATTGCTGAAGGTGTAGAAAAGCCTTATTATTTAAGAGGATTTGGAATGAGTATTGATGGTTGTTTTATTAGAGTAGGTAGTTCTATACAATCTATGCCTAATGAATTAATTAATAAAGAAATTAATAAAAGAACTAGAAATTCTTTACGGAATATTATTTCACCAATTCAAGATTTATCATTTAGTCAATTGAAAATTTATTATGAAGAAAAGAAATATCATTTAAATAGTAACTTTTTAAAGCAGTTGGAGTTTTTTACAAACGAAGGTAAATATAATTATTTAGCTTATTTATTTTCGGATAATAATACTGTACCAATTTTATTTGCTAAATATGATGGAATTACTTCTACTAATATTATTGAAAATGAAAATTATGGTGGTTGTTCTTTAATAAAAGCAACCAAACAAATATTAAGTAAATTAGAAGTGGAGAATAAAACATATACAAAAATTACTTATCCTGAACGTAAAGAAATAAAAGCTTTTGATTATATTGCTGTTAGGGAAGCTGTTATAAATGCTATTGTTCATAATGATTGGTCTTATGAATGTTCTCCTAAATTTGAATTATATAGTGATCGAATTGTTATATCATCAAATGGTGGATTAGCTTCAGAAATGACTAAAGAAGAATTTTTACAAGGTTTTTCTTTACCTAAAAATAAAGAAATTATGCGAATATTTAAAGATTTAGATTTAGTTGAACAAATGGGAACAGGAGTACTTAGAATAGTAGAGTCATATGATACCAATGTTTTTAAATTTTTTCCTAATTTTATTAGAGTTAGTATTCCTTTAAAGAATAATAGCTTCATAAATAATAAAGATATTAATTATTATAATTTTGGATTAAATCAGATTCAGAAATCTATATTAGAATTAATAAATGATAAACCTAATATAACACAACATGAACTTTCTATATTATTAGATGTTCATATAAGAACTATTCAAAGAAATATTAAAGTATTAACTACTAGTAATATTTTAAAAAGAGTAGGAGCTACTAAAAAAGGAATTTGGGT
>CALVVE010000061.1 GCA_944363775.1 uncultured Bacilli bacterium
TATTAATTCTTGTTGATCTATATTTGGATATAATCTAAATTTATATGCTTTATATATTTTCATAAAACCACCACCATGATTCAATACTATCACACGAACAAATGTATGTCAATGACTTTTTGGTGCTTTTTGTAAAGAACTTTCCTAATATATAAAAAAAGACAATATCTTAAACATTGCCTTTATTTTATTTAAAAATTAATTTTGTACATTTTCTTTTACTCTTAACTAATAACTGATTACAATATTCTTGTTGTCTTAACGATAAAGAAACATATTCATCTGGGTGAAATGAGAGTAATCCTTTATCTTGAAGTAATGTTGATGGATATAATTCACTTTCAGAAAATCCATCTCTATATACAGATAATTTTGACATTTTAAAAGTTAAATATGTTGATAAATTATTTGCTTTACTTAATTTTTCTTGTAAAATATGTATATTAACAACCGTTGGTTTTATTAAACGATCAATATCTTCTTTTAAAATATTCCCCTTTGCATCTAACTCAATATCAAGATCTAATATTATGTCTTTAATTGAAGAAGTATTTTTATTACCTATTTTTTCAATAATATCTAATAAAATTAATATTTTTTTTCTTACAATACTAATATATTTATTAAAATATTCTAATGTATATGGATCAAATTTATATTTATTCAAAGCAAACATATTAGAGAAATATTGATTATTTTCTTCAAATTGTTCATCCATTGTAAGTTGTTTATTTAAACATTCTTTTTTATTATCTCTTTCATCCAACCATTGTTTTAATTTTGGATTTTCTTCAATAAGTTTTTGTTCCAAAAAGGTTTTAATTTCTTTCTCTGTTAATACTACTTGTGCATTACTAACCATTTTTTTTATTTCTGTAATATTCATTCCTAAATTTTTTTCTAAATTTGTAATAATATTTTTAGAATCACAATAAGCACTATCAAGCCTTTTTTTGTTTTGTATTAACATAATATCACCAATTAAATTATATCATATTTTTAATAATCTTTAAATTATATAATAATTCTTTTAATGTGATTTTTCTTACTTTTTAAAATAAACTTAATTGACTTGATTCATCCATTCCATCTAAGATTCCCATTGAACGCATTTTTTCAATTAATGTTTGTGAAATTTTAGCACGTTTTTGTAAATCTTCAATACTTAAGAATGGACCTTTTTCTCTTTCAGCAACTATGTTTTTAGCAACTGTATCACCTAATCCATCAATTGATGAGAATGGTGGATACATAGTCATTTCATCTTTAACATCAAATGTTGTTGCTTGACTGTGTTCAAGACTAATTGGCGCAAATTTTAAACCACGGGCAGTTGCCTCTAAAGCTAGTCGTAAACTTTCTAAAATTCCCATTTCTTTATTTGTTGCTTCAAATCCTTTATTAATTATTTCTAAAACACGTTCACGAATTGCATCATAACCTTTAATCATTGCTTCAACGTCAAAATCTGTTGCTTTACTTGTAAACCATGAAGCATAATACCAAACTGGATGATGAACTTTAAAATAAGCAATTCTAAAAGCACTTGTTACATAAGCTGTGGCATGAGCTTTTGGGAACATGTACTTAATTTTTGCACATGAACCAATAAACCATTCTTCAATTCCCGCATCACGCATTTCTTGTTCCATTTCTTTCCAAGTATCTGGATCTTTACTAGCACGTCCTTTACGAACAAATTCCATTATTTTAAACGCTCTAATTGGTTTTAGACCGTGATACATTAGATAAACCATGATGTCATCACGACAGCCAATTACATCTTTAAATGGAACAATATTATTTCTTATTAATTCTTGGGCATTACCTAACCAAACATCAGTACCATGTGATAAACCTGAAATTTTAATTAATTCGGCAAATGTTGTTGGTTTAGTATCAACTAACATACTAATTGTAAAGTTTGTACCAAACTCAGGAATTCCAAGTGAACCCGTTTCACATAAGATTTGTTCTTTAGTTACACCAAGTGGTTCTGGTGATAGGAAAATACCCATTGTTTCTTTATCATCTAATGGAACTTGGGTTATATCCATACCAGAAAAGTCTTGAATCATACGTAATTGGGTTGGATCAGAATGACCTAAAATATCCAGTTTTAATACATCTTGGTCAATGGCGTGATAATCAAAGTGTGTTGTTCGCCATTCACTATTTACATCATCTGCTGGATATTGGAATGGTGTAAAATCAAATACATCCATATATCCTGGAATAACAACTATTCCACCAGGATGTTGTCCAGTTGTTCTTTTAACACCAGTACATCCTAAAGCCAGTCTTTCAACTTCAGCTGTTCTTTTAATAATACCTTTTTCTTCACACCAACCTTTTACAAATCCAAAGGCTGTTTTTGAAGCAACTGTACCAATAGTACCAGCACGATAAACATTATCTTCACCGAAAAGAACTTTAGTATAAGCATGAGCATCTGCTTGGTTTAAATCAGAGAAGTTAAGGTCAATATCAGGAACTTTATCGGCATTAAATCCTAAGAATGTGGCAAATGGCATGTCATTTCCATCTTTTATCATATCAGTTCCACATTTTGGACAAGCATAATTTGGTAAATCAAAACCACTAGAATATTTAGCCCCTAATGGTTCCCCATCAAGTTCAAAAATACTATGTTTACATTTAGGACAACGATAATGGGCTGGAAGTGGATTAACTTCTGTTATTCCCATCATTGTGGCAACAAAACTTGAACCAACAGAACCACGGGAACCTACTAAATAACCATCATCATTAGAGTGTTTTACAAGTTTTTGGGCAATTAAATAAATAACATCAAAGCCCCCACCAATAATACCACCTAATTTTTTTTGCATAGCTTTTTCGATTTCTTCATCACTTAACTTTTCTTCACTATTAGATATAATATTATTTTTAATTATTTCTTTTACATTATCAAATCCTTTAAATAAAGCTTCATGTAATCTTTTAAAAGATTCTTTTGTAAATTCTTCTTCACTTAAAGTTCCTTCTTTAGATAAATCATCTTTAATAGCTTCAAAAATACCATCACCATAAAGTTCTTTAGCAATACGTTCTTCAATATTATATGGAAGTGGATCTCCATACCAATCACGAGCTTTCGTATAAACTAAATCGGTTACAGTTTCAACTGATTTATCAATTCTTGGTGAGAATGGAACACCCCCAGTTTCAATTATAACTTCAAGTATTTCGACCATATCAGCTATAATACCTGGATTAGTAATAACTATTTCTTTAGCTTTTTCTGGATCTAAGAAATCAAAATCTTTTAACATTTCATTAGTTGTTCTAAAATGCATACTAGGTATTTGTTTAATATTATTACGAGCAAGTGGATGTCTTCCACCACCTGGAACTTTTTGATTAACAATTATTTCACGGTAAACTCGATCATCTCTTTTTAAATGATGAACATCACCTGTTGCGACAACTAATTTTCCAGCTTCTTCACCTACTCTAATTATTTTTTTTAAGTGTTCTATAAGTTCTAGTTTATTACCAAGATCATTCATTTGTAATAAGTGATCATAACACTCTGGTGGTTGTACTTCGATATAATCATAAAAGTTCATTATATTACTTAACTCTTCATCACTTTTACTACGAGCTTGTATAAATACTTCACTTTCATAACAACCACTACCTACTAAAATACCTTCACGATGAGCTTCAATCTCACTTCGTAATATTCTTGGCGTTTTATATAAATATTTTGTATTAGCAAGAGAAATTATTTTAAATAAATTTTTTAAACCAACTTTATTTTTAGCAATTAAATTAACGTGGAAAGATCTCCCATATTTATGTATTTCATCACGACTAACAAGTTTATCTAAATCACTTACTTTTTCTAAGTTACGATCACTTAATTTTTTCATCATTTTGTGAAATACTAAAGCAGTTCCTTCTGCATCATAATCTCCACGGTGATGGGCATCTTCATCCCAAGGCACATTATAACGTTTAACTAGTGCGGATAAACTATGTCTTGCATATGTATTATCCATAGTTCGAGATAATTCAAGAGTATCAATTACAGTATTTTTAAATGTTCCAAAATTATATTTACGATAAGCCATTTCTAAGAATGATACATCAAATTTAGCATTATGAGCAACCATTGGTAAATCTCCTACCCAATCAATAAAACGTTTAACTGCATTTTCTTCATTATCTTTATCAGCTAACATTTCATCAGTAATATTAGTTATTTCAACAATCTTACTTGGAAGTTTACGTCCTGGATTAATTAATTCATCATATTTTTCAAGAATTTCACCATTATGTAGTTTAACAGCTCCTATTTCAATAATAGAGTCTTTTCCACCAGCATTAAACCCGGTTGTTTCAAAGTCAAATACAACATAAGTGTTATCAAGTAGTACACTATCATTTGGTCTTACTACAATGTTTACAGTATCATCTATTAGTGTTAATTCTGTTCCATATAAAGCTTTAAACTTATCTTTTTCATCTTTTCCTTTATTAAAATTCTTAACTTCATTATAAACATGAGGGAATGCTTGACAACCATTATGATCAGTTATAGCAATGGCTTTATGTCCCCACTTCATTGCTTGTTTAACTAAAGTAACTTCATTAACAACCCCATCCATTTGACTCATCATAGTATGTGCATGAAGTTCAACTCTTTTTTCTAAAGCATCATCAGTTATTTCTTCAATAACTTTATCTAATTTATTTACATCATAAATATTAAATACTAATTCTTTACTATAAGCATCATCTTTAACTGTACCTCTTAATTTAACCCAAGAACCTTTTTTTAAATTTTTCTTAACAATATCATATTCATCATCACTATTAATAAACATTTTTCCATAAATACTATCTGTATAATCAGTTAATTTTAAAGTAACAATTCGAAGTCCCGTCTTAGTTTCACGCACTTCATCATCAAAAATATAAGCTTCAATAGTAACACTATTTTGTGGTCCAATAATATTATCTATTGTAACAACTTCAGTTTCAATTTTTCTTCCTAAAATAACTTCTTCATCATTATCTTTAGGGACTCTACTTTTTCTAACTATTTTATCTTTATTAAATGTTTTTGGAGCTTCTTTAACTGGTTCTTCTACAACCACCTTAGGTACATCTTTTGTAGCTTCTAATAAATCTTTTTCTATTTCTTTTTCTATATTATTAGCTTTTGCATTTATAATAATAGATAAACCAAATTCACCAAAGCCAGCATTCTTTAAATCATTTATAAACATATCTTGAATACTTTGAAATTTCATTTTTTCAGCTAAATTTTTAACTTCAATAGTTAAAATATCATTATTATATTCAATCTTATTATCTAAAAATAAAGATAAAGATGGATTATCACTACTATATTTTTTTATTAAAGAATAATAATAATCATTTAAAACTTCTTTATTAAACTCAGATACATCAAGAGTTAAAATAGTTTTACGAAACATTGGAAATCCATTTTCTAAATAATTTTGTAACATAAAATAAATATCTGGTTTAACAAAATGATTTAAAGAAATTATAAAGTGATAAACATCTTTATTATGATTACCAATAATTCTTTTTAATGTAGCACCATTAAATTCTTTTATATATTCATCTGGAAATTTTATTTGTTCAAATAAAATCATTAGCTTATCTTTATTCATACTCTACCCTCCAAATTATTTTTACGTTTTTCTCACAATAATATTATTGTATCAAAAAAAAGAGTAACTTTAAACTCTTTTTT
>CALVVE010000062.1 GCA_944363775.1 uncultured Bacilli bacterium
CATTATATATGACAAGTTGTCATATGTCAACACTAAAAAAGACAATTATTTTAAAATTGCCTTTATTCTTCTTACACCTGCACTTGAAGCTTCTTCTTTTTTTATTTTAAACTCTCCAAGTTCTTTAGTACTTTTTACATGTGGTCCACCACATAATTCTTTTGAAACATCACCAATGAAGTAAACTGTAACAACATCTGGATATTTTTCAATAAACATTGCTTCAGCCCCAATTTTAAGTGCATCTTCTTTAGACATTGTTTCTACTCTAACTTCTAAGTCTTCATTAATCCATTTATTTACTAATGATTCTACTTGTTCTTTTTCTTCTGGTGTTAATTTGTGATCACAAGAGAAATCAAAACGCATACGCTCACTTGTAATATTACTTCCTTTTTGATGAACATCAGCTCCTAATACTTGTTTTAAAGCAGCATTTAATAAATGAGTTGCAGTATGATATTTTGTTTCTATTTCACCAGTACTTGCAAGTCCACCTTTAAATTTAGCATCCATTCCAGCTCTTGATTTTTCTTGATGTTTTTTAAATAATTCATCAAATCCTTCTTTATTTACATTTAAACCACGTTCACTAGCTAGTTCCATAGTAAGTTCAATTGGGAATCCATAAGTATCATATAATTTAAATGCAAATTCATCTGGTAAATTTTTATCTGTTAAATTATTAGTTATTTTTTCAAATTCTCTTAATCCTTTTTCTAAAGTTCTTGAAAACTTTTTCTTTTCATTTGTAAGGACATCTAAAATATGTTCTTTATTTTGTTCTAATTCTGGATAATATTTTTTATAATCTTCAATAATTAAATTAGCTAAAACTAAATCAAAATCTGATGTTACATCAATATTTAATGTTTTTGCATATCTAATCATTCTTCTAATTAATCTTCTTAAAATATAACCTTGGTCTTTATTAGATGGATAAATCTTAGCTTCATCACCACTAATCATAACAATTGCTCTTATATGATCAGCAATAATACGCATTGGACGTTTATTCTCACCCTCATATTTTAAGTTACTTAATTCTTCAATTTTTTCTATAACTGGCTTCCAAATACTACTTTTATAGTTATCTGTTAAGCCTTCAAGAATAGCAGTTGTTCTTTCAACACCCATTCCAGTATCAACATTTTTTTGTTTAAGTGGAACAAAGTGTCCATTTTCTTCATGCATGTACTCCATAAATACGTTATTCCAAATTTCTACCCAACGATCATCTTCAGGATCATGTTTAACTGGTACTGGATCATTACTGCGCCAATAAAAAATTTCGGTATCTGGTCCACATGGCCCTAACATATCCATATTTGGCCACCAGTTATCATCTACTCCTAAATAACTAATACGATCTTCACTAATACCTAAACTTTTCCAAATTTCAGCACTTTCATTATCTTTTTCTACTAATTCATTTCCAGCAAATACAGTTACTGCTAATTTATCTACTGGTATATTTAATACTTTAGTTAAAAATTCAAAACTCCAACTAATTGATTCTTTTTTAAAGTAATCTCCTAAACTCCAATTACCTAACATTTCAAAGAATGTATGATGTGTTGTATCTCCTACTTCTTCTAAATCATTAGTACGAAAACATTTTTGAACATCACAAAGTCTTTTACCTAAAGGATGAGCTTGTCCCTTTAAATAAGGAACAAGTGGTTGCATCCCAGCTGTATTAAAAAGACATGTTGGATCATTTTCTGGTATAATTGGTGCACTAGGAATAACTTTATGTTCTTTACTTTCAAAAAATTTAATATAACTATCTTTTAAATTCATTTTTTCACATCCCTTAATATAAAGTGGCAACATTAGTTGCCATTTAATTTAATATTTCTAAGTTATTATAACATAATTTTAATAAATTAGTTATATTTTTTTATTATATCTAAAACTTTGTCTTTTAATTCATCTATAGTTCCATCATTACTTATTTTATAATCAAAATCATTATAATTATCTAAAGCCGTTTCGGTAATATGTTTTTGTTCTCTACTATTTAATGGACTATCAAAATTAGGTCTATTTACATATATTGAAATAACATTAGGAAAACTATTTTTTATATCATCTATTTCATCAGGAAATCTTACATCAGAAATAGTTAAAACATCACAATAATAAGAATAAACCTTAATATCTTCAATCATTCTATTAATAAAGAATTTAGAGTCTATTTCTTTTCTTATAATATCAGTACCAAGTTCTTGCATAAATCCTCGGTACTCTGCCTTAGTATCATCACTACCATCCCAAGCTGATAATCTTTTTACATAATCTTTTATATAATATGAGAATTGTAAAACATCTACTCTAGACTCATTTCTTAAATAATACTCTCTTATAATAGCCGCAATAGTATCTTTTCCATGTCTAGCTTTACCAGCAATTAAGAATATATATGGTTCTTTACTTTTCATAAGTACCCCCTAATTAAATTTTAATATGTCATAACGATCATCTAAGAATAATAATAAAGTTTTTAAAGCTGCAATAACTGGAGTTGCAACAGCCATACCTATTATACCCCAGAAATGTCCAAATATTAATAATCCCATAATGATTGTAACTGGGTGTAGTTTAGTTGTTTTACTTAAGATTAAAGATTGTAAGAAGTTACCTTCAATAAATTGAATTAAGATAATTGAGAATAATGTTAATAGGCCGATAGGTGTCCCTTGTGAGAAGGCAACTACTACGGCTGGTGCCCCACCAATATATGGTCCTGCATATGGAATAATATTAGTAAGCCCACAAAATAATCCAAATAATAATGGAGCTTTTAAACCAACTAACATAAATGCAATAGAACTAACGATAAAGATTAAAGTACAATCTAAAATAGCTCCTTGTACAAACCCTCTTAATGACCCATTAATAGCTTGTAATAACTCTTTTGTACCTTTCTTACTTTTCTTAGGTAAAAAAGCAAGCAAATTATCAACATTATCAAAACTAATTAATAAATAAAAACCAATTACTAAACCAATAACTAAAGTTCCAACACCAGACATTAAACCTTTAACAAATGAAATAATTCTATTAGGCATATCAGAAGTTAGTCCTAAAGCAAATTCTTCTACTCTATCAAAAATACTTTGTTTAACAACTTCAATATCAATTTGTGGTATACTATCAAATCTCTCTAATGTATTATCTAACCAAACTTTTAATGAATCTAAAACATTAGGAATTGTTTTAATAAAATCTGTTGTTTGTTGATATAAAATTGGAATAATTAAATTAATTATTAGTGCAATAAAAGATAAAAATACTACATAAACAATAATTGAACCTAAAGTTCTATTAATTCCTTTCCTCTTCAAATAAACAACAATTGGATCAAATAACCAAGATACTATCAAACCAATAAATAATGGTGATAATATTGAAAGTAAAGTAATAACAAATCCAAATACTTTCCATTCTTTAAATATTAAAGTTACTGCATAAATACCAATTATTAACATTAATATTAAAGTAATATGTAATAACTTTTTAACAAGTTCAATAACTATGTTAATATTATTAACATTTAATTTTTCCCAAAAACTACTATTTTTCATAACTCACCTCTATATTATAATTATACCAATATATATATTATATGTAAAGAATTCTTTTATTTTATACAAAAAGAAAAACAAGTTTTTTACTTGTTTCTTTGGTTAGCGAACTATCCACCTTTTTTTCTTTTATTCCCGAATTACATTTCCCCCTATCATAAGTATATGACAAGTTATTAAACTTGACAATATATTTTTAATTTTGACCTGTAAAGAAGTGTAAAAAAAGAATTAAACTGTCATTAATTCTTCTTCTTTCTTTTTACAAATTTCTTCAACTTTTTTATTATACTTATTAATTAAATCTTGAACATCATCTTGTAATCCTTTAGCATCATCTTCCGTAATATCATCATTTTTCTTAATATCATTATTAGCATCTTGACGAATATTACGAAGTTGAATCTTAGCTTCCTCACCCATTTGTTTAGCTTGTTTAACATATTCCCTTCTAGTTTCTTCAGTTAAAGCAGGAATATTTAAAATAATAGTTTCACCATTATTATTAGGTGTTAAACCAATATTAGCTTCATAAATTCCTTTTTCTATAGCTTGTAAACTTGATTTATCAAATGGTTTAATCATAAGTTGACGAGCTTCTGGAATAGAAATAGTAGCAAGTTGTTTAAGTGGTGTTTCTACTCCATAATAGTTAGCCATAACCCCATCTAAAATACTAGGATTAGCACGACCAGCACGAATATTTAATAATCTCTTTTCTAAAGTTTCAATCGCATGTTCCATATTTAATTCAGTTTCAGCAATAATATCATTCATATTTTTTCCTCCATTATAAATTATTTAATTTTTCACGAATTGTTTTACTAACAAAAGACATATCAGCTTTTCCTTTTAATTTAGGAGTAAGAATTCCCATAAGTTTACCCATATCTTTCATACTAGATGGATTAACTTCATTAAAAGCATTATCAATTTCTTTTAAAACTTCTTCTTCACTTAATTGTTCAGGCATATAAGTATTTAATATATCAATTTCACTTTGTGTACTACTAATTAAATCATCACGTCCAGCTTTAGTAAACTCTAAAATAGATTCTTTACGTGTCTTAATTTGTTTAGCAATTATACCAATAATTTCATCATCAGTACACTCTCTTTTTAAATTAAGTTCTTCAAGTTGTAAAGCCCCTTTAACCATACGGATAACATTTAATCTTTCTTTATCCTTATTTTTCATAGCTTCTTTTAAATCATTTAATAATTGTTCTCTCATGTTCACCAATCCAATCTAAACTAATTATATCATAAAAAAACAAAAAGAACCATAGGTTCTTAGTTATAATTACGATTATTTCTACGACTATTTCTAATAGCTTCCTTCTTAGCAATTCTACGTCTAGCTCCAGGTTTAATATAACCTTGTTGTTTATCTTTTAATCTTTTTAAGGAGTCATCATTACGAGTCTTTTGCTTCCAAACTTTTAAAGCGCCTTCAACACTACCATTTCTAACAACTATTGTTGACATCATAATCCCTCCCTTCCGACTAAACTATGGGTATTATAACACGGATTAGCTTTTGTTTCAACAAAAAAATAGAGTTTTCTCTATTTTTTGTCATAAAATGTCGCTTTTATTTTTTCTAACCTATTATTTTTTAATTCTTTATTCTTAAAAAACTCTAAATTATCATGAACATACTTAATTCCAACTACATCCCATATAGGTTTTATATCAATATCTATCTTAAATCTTTTAAAATAATGATTATTATCTTTTGAATAAGAATTAATTATAAAACCAAAATCACAGTCATTATTTAATTCCCTATCATGAGCAGTTACAATAATCGTTCCATTAGAACTAAACGTCTGACTACATTTAGCTCTTAAATTTAAATTATTTTCTATAATATATAAAGTTTCAGCACGATATTTAATATTATTATTTTTATCTAAATAAACAATACAATATTCTACTAAAGATTTATTATATTTATTGAATACAAATGTATCTAACTTTTTTAAATCAGAACTATATAAATAATCTGGTAAATTATGATCATTTATAACTTCATTAACCGCAT
>CALVVE010000063.1 GCA_944363775.1 uncultured Bacilli bacterium
GTAAGCCACCGATGAAGGAGAAATATCTAATCGTGAGATTAGATGCAGTCAAATTTATTTGACTTTTGTTCTATAAACATAGATTTGAATACCAAAATATATTTCAAGATATGAAAGTAAACAAAAAATCATTAACGAATGTTGCAAAGCAGTTGGTTATGATAAATGTTAATGTAGATGTTTATGATTATAATAAAAATAAGAATGAAGAATGTGAAACAATAAAGTTATTGGACGAAAGTTTTAATGCGGTAGATTTTACAAATGAAGAAGAAATAAAGAGAAATTTTGGATTGTTATAATATAATGTGTTAATGCATTAAATATTTTAATTTGTTACTAAAAAAAATCAGTAGTGATATTTATTATGAAAAAAGAAAAATTATTTAGAATTTTAAGTTTAATTTTTATGATTATAACTTTTATTGGTGCAGGATATGTGTTATATAATAAAGGATAAGTAAGTGCTGGTTATGCAGTAATACCTAGTTTATTTTGTGCAATATTTTCTCAATTAGCAGTTTATGAAAAATTTAAAAATAACAAGTAAGTTATTAAAAAGGAGTGTTTATGAAATTAGTAATTAAAAATTTAAAGAAAAGTTTTGAAAAAAAAGAAGTTTTAAAAGATATTAATTTTGAATTTGAAAAAGGGAAAATATATGGATTATTAGGTAGGAATGGTGCAGGTAAAACAACTTTATTTAATTGTTCAAATGAAGATTTAACAATAGATGATGGTAGATTCTTTATAAAGGAATTTTAGAAAAAATCGATAAAAATGATTTAGATAAAGATGAATTTAAAGAGAAAATATTAGATGCTTTAAAGGGGGAGTAATATGATACGTAATTTTATTATATCTTTTAAATTAAAAAATGTCTATCGTGTTAATAGTATTATTTATTCATTAAAGGGTCTACCTATAATAAATAAAAAAGGAAGTGTTGTATTATGAAAATAAAAGATGAATTTGGAAAATTTCGTAAAGATATGTTATATCCGACTTATGAATCACTTGTTTATGAGTGTAAAGATTATGATAAAATAAGTAGAAATAAAATGATAGATGAAATTGTTAAAGAATATAAAAATCCTAATTATTTATATTTTATATGTACTAAGAAAGAATTAGATTTTTTAAAAAAGTTTAATAATAAAAAATTAAATATTAATGATATAGAGAAATATTCATGGGAAATTAATGAATTAAATAAAAAATGTATATTTAGTATGACTGATTATAAAGTTTTTGATGAGCAATTAGAAAATGTAAAAGAAGCATTAGAATTACATGATAAACGAAGTAATAAATGGGAAGATGATATAGCTATTTTAATTATATCTATGGTTAAAATTAATGCTAATTTATCTGTTAATGTTTTAAAATCCATGGTTATTAGTTTAACTAAAATGAGTGAAAATGATTTAGAAAAATTTCTTGGTAATCCTCTGATTCATTTTTATTGTAGATTTGAAGATATTTGGCATGATGAATTATCAGCTTATGAAGAAATGATTATATATAGAAATTATTTAGATATTTTTATAGATATTTGTGAAGCTAGAAAAGTATATGGAATGGCAGGCTCTATTGAATTAAATAGTGATGATATATTTGATACTTTTTATTATGGATTTACAGTTAAAAAACCTAGTGTAAAAAAAATGTATGATGAAATAAATAAAAATGTTGCACATGAGTTATATTTTAAAATAATAGATGAAGCTCGTGTTTTAAATAATAGAAATTATTTAGATGTAATTTTTCAAGATGAGGGATTATTAGAAATCATTAATAAAGCTTTAGATGATATGCCATGTGCAGTTATGAATGGCTTTACTCCTAAGCAATATAATAAGGAGATTGAAAAAGAACTTATTTTAAATACAAAGTTTACAGCTATTCCTCAAAATAATGCTCATTTACCAAAAAAAGCTGCAGATGAGTATTATAAACTTTATTTTGCTTTATTAGAATATGTAAATGATAAATATAAAGTTTCTAAAAAATTAAAAAAAATATATCAACAATTATTTTTAGACGAAAGTGAATTATCTCTTATAGATGATTATTTATGGGAACATAAAGAAATAATAGATGATTTTATAAATGAAAATAAATATAATTTTAATGAAAAAGAATTAGAACAAGTAAAATTATTTAAAACGGCAGTTACTAGTAAAAATTTTGTTATAATTGGTTTTGATCGAGAATATACTAAGTTTCTATCAGATGATGGTAAAATTTATATGGTAAAAGGAATTAGATGTGATATAGATAAAATAGTTGATTCAGAGGAATTACCAGTAATTGCTGGTACGACTTTGTTAATGTTTAAAGATAAAATTGTATATAATGGTCTACTAGTTAGATATGGAATTAGTTTTGGAAATGATCTTAAAGTTTCTATTATAGAGGAAATGAATAAGGCAATAACTTATTATCATTTATAAGTTTGATTAAATTTGAAAAGTAAATTATAAATGCAAAAAAATATAAAAAATATAAAAATAATGCACTAAATTGCAAATTTTATAAAAATGTAGTATACTTTAAATGAGGCGATATTATGATTGAAAGAAAAGAATATTTAGAAGAATTAAAGAAATGGAAAGATAAGGATTTAATAAAAGTTATTACTGGAATAAGAAGATGTGGAAAGTCAACTTTATTTGAATTATATATTGATTATTTAAAAAATAGTGGTGTAGAAGAAGATCATATTATATCTTTGAATCTTGAATCACCAGAATATAATTTTAAAGATTATTTAGAACTTTATAATTATGTAAATGATAAAATTATAGATGATGAAATGTATTATATTTTTCTAGATGAGGTTCAAGTTGTTGATAAATTTGAAAAAGCTGTTGATGGATTATATATCAAAAAAAATGTTGATGAATATATAACTGGGTCAAATGCATATTTATTATCTGGAGAACTTGCAACTTTATTATCTGGTAGATATATTGAGTTAAAAATGTTTCCACTTTCATTTAAAGAATTTGCTGATTTTTATAATGTAGATGGTGATGAAAAATTATATCTTAAATATATAAATAATAGTTCTATGCCATATGCTTTAAAATTAGATAGTCAAGATGAAATTGATAAATACTTAGATAGTATATTTAATACGATATTAATTAAAGATATTGCAACAAGAAAAAATATTTCAGATACGGGTATGCTTAGAAGTGTTACTGAATTTATGTTTTCTAGTGTTGGTAATATATTATCTATTAAGAAAATTGCTGATACACTTACTTCAAGTGGTAGAAGTATATCTGTTCATACTGTAGAAAGTTATTTAGATGCTTTGGTAGATAGTTTTATCTTTAATAAAGTATCAAGATATGATATAAAAGGTAAACAGTATTTACAAAGTGGAGAAAAATATTATGCAACTGATGTAACAATGCGATATACATTATTAGGTAGAAAAAATATTGATTTGGGACATATATTAGAAAATATTGTTTATTTAGAATTAATACGTAGAGGTTACAGAGTATTTATTGGAAAATCAGGAGATAAAGAAGTTGATTTTGTTGCTGAAAATTCTAAAGGTATTACGTATTTTCAAGTTGCTTATACTGTTCGTGATGAAAAAACTTTAGAGCGTGAATTAAAAGCACTTGAATCAATAAATGATCATTATCCAAAATATATACTAACTATGGATGTTGATCCTGAGGTTGATTATAATGGTATTAGAAAAATTAATGTTTTAGATTGGTTACTTGACAAATAGGAAGTGATATATTGATTTATTTTATTTCAGATACTCATTTTAGCCATAGTAATATTATTAAATATTGTAATAGACCATTTAATAATGTAGATATAATGAATGAAGCTTTAATTAATAATTGGAATAGTATTGTTAATAAAAATGATATTGTTTATCATTTAGGAGATTTTACAATTGATTATGATAATTTAGGAGAATTAGTAAAAAAATTAAATGGAAAAATATATTTGATACGAGGTAATCATGAAGGCAAAAGTATTAAATTTTATAATGAAATTGGTTTAAAAGTTTTACCTTCAAAAACTAAGTTGGATGAATATAATTTTATTTTGTCACATAAACCTTTAGATAATAATTTAATACCGGATGATTATATTAATATTCATGGACATATTCATAATAATGATTTAGATAATAAATTTAATAGTGATAATCACTATTGTGTTTCAATAGAAAAAATAAATTATATGCCAATTGCACTTGAAGTTTTATTGAGTAGGAAAGCTAAATAGCTTTTTTTCTTTGAATTAATGTAGTTAGGTGCTATAATATATTTGTAATTAAATTAAGGAAGGAGTGTGATCAAATATGAATATATTAATTACAAGATTATACAGGTTTGATCACAATTGTGATCAAATCTAGAAAGGATAGATTTATGGAAGATAATAAAATATGGAATAAACTTTATAATGAAGCATGTAAAGTTCAAAATAAAAGAGTTATTTCACCATTTATAGAAGGTGGAGGGGTATCCGCAGCTATTTTAACTAAGAATGGTAATATATATACAGGAATTTGTTTAGATACAGCATGTACTCTTGGAATATGTGCTGAAAGAAATGCAATATTTAATATGCTAACTAATGGAGAATCACAAATAGATAAAATAGTATGTGTTATGTCTGATGGAAATGTTGGAAGTCCTTGCGGAGCTTGTAGAGAATTAATTATGCAATTAGATAAAGACTCTAGTAAAATTGAAATATTAATTGATAAAAATTCTTATGAAGTTGTTACAATGGAAGAACTAATGCCTAATTGGTGGGGAACAAGTAGATTTGATAAATAATATTTAATTTAAATTATTAGGTATAGTGGTGATTGATGTGAAAAGACAATTAAACTTAATTTTTGATGAATATAATAAAATTATATTATTATCTATATTTTTATTAGTTCCAATAATATTAGGTATATTTTTAAAAAGTACTTCTATATTTGTATGTTTAATTTTAATTTTTATTATTTTGTTTATTTACAATATCAGAAATCTTATTTATATAGATAAGTTAACTAAAATATTAAATGAAAGAGAATTAAAATTAATTGAAGCAGAAATAAAGAAACTATTAATAAATAAAAAAATAAATATATAATAACTGATCATTATATTATTAAAAAGGGATTAAAAATTGCTTTAATAAAATATTGCGATATTGTCTTAGTATATAGAAAAAATAGATATAATATATTTAAAAATAATAGTAATTTTGAAACAATTTTTGTAATTTAGATAATAAGAATAAAAAATATAAATTTTTATTGAGTTCTTTTGGATTGCCTATTTTTGATGAAGAACCATTTATAGAAAATGTTATTAGAAATAGAAATTCAAAAGTATTATTTGGATATAGTAAGAATAATATTAATGAAATAAAAAGAAAATATAATTTTAAAATAAGAAAGTAAAATAATTGTTGAATTATAAAAAGCTATATATAGCTTTTTTTCTTTGAATTAAAAAAATATATAATCATATATTTTATATAGGTGATCTACATGTTTTTTAAACATATACATA
>CALVVE010000064.1 GCA_944363775.1 uncultured Bacilli bacterium
GTTACAAAAATCATTTTTTCTTTTGCTCTTGTTAGAGCAACATAAAATAATCTTATTTTTTCACTTATCATTTCTTTTATATAATTATTTTTATATAGTGTTTTAACAATAGTATTTCTTAATCCATCTTCAAAATATGGAATAATTAAACCATATTTTTTATCATATAAGAAGTCTCCTTTTGTATCATCAGTATTAAATTTAGCATCTAATGAAGCAAAATAACAAATTGGAAACTCTAAACCTTTTGATTTATGAATATTCATAAGTTTTACAGTATTACTATTATCTAAAACACCTTTCATTTTAATATCTTCACTACCATTTAAAACTTGATCTAAATAGTTAATAAATTCATCCATATTAAAACCTAAATTACTTGCTTCAACACTAACATTATTTAAATAATCAAGTCTTGCAAGAGTATGGTTAATATCTCCAACTTTAATAATTAAATTATAAATATCAAATTTTTCAATAATTAAATCGAGGATTTTAGCAAAGGAATAAGTATTTAAATATGGCTTTATTTCTAAACAAGTTTGATATAACGTTGTTTCTTTATAAGTTTTATTAGTCATTACATTATATAAATAATCATCACTATAACTAAACAAGAAACTTCTTCCAACACTCATAAAAGCATGTTTAAAATTAACATCTAAATTATTATTATTTATACTATTTAAAAGAATAAAGATATTTTTTATTAAGTGAACATCATCTGATGTTTTAATTGATTCATCTTGATAAACTTGTAATGGTATATTAAAGTATAAGAATATTTTTTTATAAAGTTCATAATCGGCACTTGTTTGAAGTAAAATTGTAAAATCTTTATATGTTGCATCTCTTGTTATTCCTTTACCCATTTCAAAGATTGGATAATGGTTAGCAATTTTATCTTTTATATCTTTAGCAATCGTAAATACTTCTATTTCTCTTTTAGTAAAATCACATTCTTTATCATATGTATAATTTAGTATATCCATATTATAATTTTCATTTGTTTTACCTTTTTCTACATAAGCCATATTTCCAGCAATCATTTGGTGTTCATGTTTATAATCAGCTCCACCAACTTCATCATCCATGATTGGATCAAATAAAACATTAATGTTATCTAAAACTTCTTTACGAGAACGGAAATTTTTCATTAAATCTATTTTAATACCATCATCTAAATTTTTATATTTATCATATTTAGATTTAAATATATATGGGTTAGCATTTCTAAATTGATAAATAGATTGCTTTATATCACCTACCATATAAACATTATGGTTAGCTATATAAGATATAAATTCTTCTTGAATATCATTTGTATCTTGATATTCATCAACTAATATTTCACTAAAACTATTCTTAATTTCTTCTCTTATTTCTTTATTATTTTTAAGTAAATTTAAACTAAGTTCTGATATATCATTAAATTCATAAGCGTTATTAATTCTTTTCCAAGTTTTAACTCTTTTATCTAATTTTAATAAAATATAAATTATTACTTTTATAAAATCTTTAGTTTTATTTATTTCACTTACCATTTCATCAGTATTTTGATATATTAATAAACCACTAATTTCTTTAATAATATCAGAAATTTTACTTTTAATATTTTTTAATTCTTCTTCACTATTACGTGGTAAAGTAGGAAATCTTTCACCCTTTATTTTTAACCATTCGTGATATTCATCACTATTAATTAAAGGACTTAAATAAGTTATTACTTTTTCATAATATTTATTATCACAACTTAATTCTAAATCTTTTAATAATTCTTTTATAGAATCTATTTTTTCTTTTATTAAATTTAAATATTCTTCTTTTAGATTATTTAAATTACTTATACTATAATAATTTTCTATATAACTTTTTAAATATTCTATCTTATCAGTACGTAAATTTAATTTATTATCATATTTAATAATTGCACTTCTTATATTTTTATCATCTTTAATACAAAATGAATTAATTAGTTTTATAAAGTTTTCATCTTTTTCTTCATAATATTCATTTAATAAATTATCTAATATTTCTTCTTTTTTTATAGAAACGACACTACTTGAAGTAATTTTTATTTCTTTAGGTAAGTTTAAGATGTAGTGATATTTCTTAACTAGGGATAAAGCATAACTATCAAAAGTTGTAATATAAGCTGAATCTAGTTGCTCCAATTCTTCTTTTAAGTTTTCTTCATTACTTAAAGCTTTACGAATACGTTCTTTCATTTCACTAGCTGCAGCATTTGTGAATGTTAAAATTAATAAACTACGAATATTTATACCATTACGTAATTTTTCAGTAACACGTTCTGTTAATACGGCTGTTTTTCCACTACCAGCCCCAGCACTTACAATAATATTACTACCACTTTTAGAAATAGCTAATTTTTGATCTTCAGTCCAAGTTCTACTCATCTTCTTCACCTCCTAAATATAGGGTATCATTTGAATTTTTAAAACAGACATCACTAAATGGACAAAATTTACAACTAACATTTTCATCTTTTATAACTTTAGGATTAATTGTAAAGTTTCCATTTGTTATATTAGTATAAGCTTCTTTAATGTTATTTTCGACTTGTTTATTAATTTCTAATATTTCATTATCGCTTACTATTTTAGCAAATCTATAAAATCCATTTTTAGTAACTTTTAAGTTTTTTATTAATTCACTATTCTCATAACTACGATCTAAATGTTTTAATATATCTTCATCATTAGTTGTATAACCTTCTAATTTTAAAGATTCTTTTTTACTTTCTTCTAAGCTTTCACCCGGTTTAACGTGTAAATTATAAGCCATTAATTTTTGTAAGTAAAAACCTACTACTTTATTTTTATTATCACTATTAAGAAGTAAATATAAGTAAAATGGTAACTGCATTCCTAAACCATATTTTAAATTTTTTATCGATATATCAGGATTTCCTGTTTTATAATCAATTAAAGCATTATAAGTTATACCATCCTTATTAAAACTAATTATTTTATCTATAAAACCTTTAATAGTTATATTAGTATTAGGAACAATAAACTCATATTTCTTTTCATGTTCTTCATCTTTAAAATCAGTAAATAATTTTTGTTCTTTTAAAACATCAATAAAATTAAATAAATATTCTTCAAGTGGTTTCCACAATACTAATTCTTTTGGTGTAAAATTAGCTTCTTCTAATTGTTTTTGTAAAGTATTTTTTAAAGATTCTTTAGACTCTTCGTGATAACGTAAAATAAAGTGATAAATATTACCAACTTTTTGACTAAAAGATTCACTAAATTCATCTATCTTCAAAACATTAGATAAATAATATTTAAATGCACATTCAAAATAATTATTTATACTTGTATAAGAAAGAATTGGTTCGTAGTTAAAGTTATTTATATTACTAAATTTATGACTATAAGATAAGTAATTACTATAATCATAATTAGAGGTTAATAACATTAATTCATCACTTTTTTTATTGTAATTTTTTAAATCATCAAGTAAACTAGCCATTTTTAGCCTATTATAACTACTACTATAACTTTCTTCTAAATTAATCGTTGGTTTATTAATTTTAACGTTTAATTCTTCAAATATAGCACTAGGATAAAATTCACTTGTATCCGATTTTAAACGATAACTAATATATAAATTTTTTATTTTAACTAAACTTTGTTTTAAAGCTTGTTTAGCAAGTTTATTTCTAGTAACACTATCATCCATTAAAGTCTTACTACTTAATTTATCACTTATATATTCTTCATCTTTATTTACTTTTGGGAAATTACCTTGATTAGCACCTATAATATATACAAATTCATCATCATTAAATGTATTATTAGTAATATCTGTTATATTAATAGTAACTTTCTTTTCCTCTAAACTAACACTTTTATTTTTAACATCATCTAAAATAAAATCATATAGTTCACTAATATTTCCATTATACCAACTATAATCATTTAAAATATCAATACAACTATTTACTAATTTAATTTCTTCAATAGTTCTTTTATATTTATCTTTTAAAATATTTACTATTTCTTCTTTATCTTTTTCTTTTAATAAAGTAATAAATTCCTTTCCAATAAAGGTACTATATAAATTAACACTTTCTAATTCTGGAAGTGGTATATTATAATACTTAAATATTCTTTTAACTAAAGGTAAGCTAGAATCATCAATTCCGCTTAAATATATTTTATTTACTGGTGTTTTGCTTTCTATTTCTTTAGCAATTAAATAAGCAGTATATTCAACTTCATCTTTAATATCAAAAAATTCATTTACTATAATTTCTTTATTTAAATTAACTTCTTCCTTTTTTATAGTTACATTCCCTAAACTTTTTAATTTATCAATATAACTTAATTCTAATTTACTAAAAGTATCAAAACCAAATATTTCAATTTCTTTATTTTTAAAGAATAAACTTCCATATTTATTAAATGTAATTTTTTTATATTCTTTTAAAATATTATAGTAAATCTTTAATTTTTCTAACTTTTTATCACTATAATCTTCATCTTTTAAATATTTCATATTATTTATATACATACGAGCAACAGGTATTTCTAAATGGCACGTTGTTACTAAAAAGTATAATGCATCTTTAGAATATTCTTCATATAAATAATTTTTTACATCTAAAAAAGTTAAAACTTTTATATTTTCACTATTTTCTTTTTCTTTAATAATTTTATTTTTTAAATTATTTGGGACAATTAAAATTTTATATTCTTCCATATTACTACCACTATAATCATATCAAAAAAAAACAAATAAAGAAATAGATTTTCATCTCTTAATATGAATCTACATTAATTTCTACACGCTTATTATTGTGTATTGAAGATGATGCTTGTACTAGTGTTCTAATTGAGTGAATTGTTGAACCTTTATGTCCTACAACTCTTCCCATATCATCACTACTAACTAATACTTGAATATTTACAACATCTTCACTATCGGCAAACTCTTTTACAGAAACCATATCAGGTTCTTTAACAATATTTTTAACTAAATATTCAGTTAATTCTACTAAGTTCATTATTTACCTTGTTTTTCATTATGGAATTTTTCCATAATACCTTGTTTTTTAAATAAGTCTCTTACTGTATCTGTTGGTTCTGCTCCGTTTCTTAACCATTTTAATGCGATTTCTTCATTAATTTTTACTTCTGCAGGTTCAGTGATTGGATTATAAGTACCTACTAATTCGATAAATTTACCATCACGTGGTGAACGAGCATCAGCAGCAACTACACGGTAAAATGGTCTTTTTTTAGCTCCCATTCTTTTAAGTCTTAATTTAACTGCCATGATTATTCCTCCTTTTTTCTTTATCAATTCTATCACAAATTTACCTACCTGTCAACCTTTTTTAGTTGACAAACTTTTTTTTATTATTTTATCAAACAAAAAAGGATTTTTAAAACTTTTGTAGTATATAATTAATGAAGGACTTAGGTAAAGTGTTTTCTCCAATATAGATT
>CALVVE010000065.1 GCA_944363775.1 uncultured Bacilli bacterium
AAATAAAAAATACTATTTTAATGAAAAAGGTAAACATTATAGATCTCTACAAACAGTTGATAATCAAATATATTACTTTGATGATGATTCAGGAGAATTAAAATATGGATGGATTGATAATGGTAAAGATAAATATTATTCTGATAAAAAAACTGGGATTATTTTAACTGGATTAGTAGAAATTGACAATGAAAAATATTACTTTAATGAAAAAGGTCAATTACAGCATTTGCTTCAAAAAATAGGAGATAATTACTATTTCTTTGGAAGATATAGTGGAAAAATGCAGTATGGTTGGCTTTCAAGTGAAAATAAAATGTATTATTTGGATCCAAATGATGGTCACGCATATATAGGAAAACAAACTATTGATGGGGTTGATTATACGTTTAGAGATGATGCCACATTAATAACACAAATTAAAACAAAAAATAATAAAACATATTATATTTATAGTGATGGTTCGTATGCTAAAGATTGGTCTTGGATTGCTGGTTCAAAATATTTCTTCAATTCTTTGGGAGAAATGATTGCTAAAGATGCTAAATTTGTTATTGATGTATCAACTCATCAAAAGGAAATTGATTGGGATGCAGTAAAAAGAGAAAATAAAGTTGATGGTGTTATTTTAAGAGTTGGATATGGAAGTTTTTATGAAGATGCCCAATTGGCTAATAATATTACTAATTTAAAGCGTTTAGGTATTCCTTATGGATTATATATTTTTAGCTATGCAGAAAATACAACTGAAGCATATAATGAGGCAAATGGAATGCTCAGTATGATTGAAAAATATCAAATGAATCCTACTCTAGGAATTTATTATGATATAGAAGACTGGGATTTAGGATATGCTAATTCATCTAATATTTCTAAATCAATGTATGATAATATTATCACTACGTTTATAAATAGATTAAATAGTAAGGGATATTCAGCTAATGTATATACTGGATTAAATTTTGCTAATAATAGATTGTCTTCTAAAGCAAGACAATATGTAACTTGGATTGCACAATATGCACATAATTGTACTTATACAGGTAGTTATAATATTTGGCAGTATTCCAGCAATGAAACTGTTTCTGGAATAAATACAAATGTTGATGGTAACGTTTTGTTTAAAAAATAAGTTTTATTTTATGTAGTAGGTGATAAAATGAAAAAGAAAGTTTTATTTATATCGAGTACTGGTGGACATCTTAGTGAAATGTTAGAATTAAAAGATTTATTTAATAAATATGATTATAACATTATTACCGAAAAAACTAAATCAACTATTTCACTAAAAAAAATTTATAGAAATAAAATAAATTATTTAAAGTATGGAACTAAAGATCATTTGTTATCTTATATGTTTATATTTCCATGGAATTGTTTAAAAAGTTTATACTATTTTATTAAGATTAGACCAGAATACATTATTACAACGGGAGCTCATACAGCAGTTCCTATGTGTTATATAGCTAAAATATTTGGTAGAAAAATAATTTATATAGAAACATTTGCTAATATGGAAACAAGAACTTTAACAGGTAGATTAATATACCCAATTGCTAATTTATTTATTGTACAATGGGAGTCTATGTTAGAATTTTATCCTAAAGCAGTATATGGAGGGTGGATTTTTAAATGATTTTAGTTATATTAGGAACACAAGATAAACCATTTAATAGATTATTAGAAGCAGTAGACAAAGCATGTCAAAAAAAGATTATTAAAGATAAAGTAATTGTTCAAGCTGGAACTACAAAATATGAATCTAAAAATATGGAAATATTTGATTTAATACCTATGAATAAATTTAATAGTTTAGTAGGAAAAGCTGATTTAATTATAACTCATGGTGGAGTAGGATCTATTATCCAAGGTTTAAAAAAAGGCAAAAAAATTATTGCCGTTCCAAGATTAAAAAAATATGGTGAACACACAAATGATCATCAATTACAAATAATAGATGAATTTACAAGACAAGGGTATATTATTCCGTGCAAAGATTTAAATAAATTAGGTGAAGTTTTAGAAAATGTAAAAACATTTAAAACAAAAAAGTATAAAAGTAATAATACAAAAATGTTAAATATTATTACAAATTTCATTGATTAATAAAAAAAGATTGTTTTTATAATCTTTTTTTTATATAATACTTTGTAGGTGGTTTTGTAGTATGAAAAGGTTAATAATTATATTTTTTGAAATAGCTCTTATTTTTTGTGTTTTAGAAACTAATGCTTATGAAACTAATGATTTTGATTTTTATAATAAAAGTATAATTTATTTTGGGGATTCAATTTCAGAGGGAAGTGCTAATAACATGGTTTCTTGGGATAAATATATTAATGAAGAAGCTAATTTTGTTAAAAGCATTAATGCATCAAAAGGGGGAGCAACTTTTTCAAATGTTCGAAAAAATAATATGATTATTGATCAAATAAAAAAATATAAAAATAAAACATTTGATTATGTATTACTCCAAGGTGGCGTAAATGATGCAATGGATGAAGCTGTTATTGGTAAAATGACTGATTCTTATGATTTAGAAGACTTTGATCAAAATACATATATAGGAATGTTAGATACTACATTTTATTACTTAACTAATTATTTTCACGGTTCAGCCATTGGTGTAGTTATTACATATAAAACACCAAATGCAAGTGAATTTGGTTGGGGTGGACATACTTCTAACCCTGAAGAATATTACGATGCTCTAATTAAAGTTTGTGATAAGTGGGACATTCCATATATAAATTTTTATGATGGAAAGTTATCAAATATAATTACTGATAAAGAACTTGATGATGGACTTCATTTAAATAATGATGGTTATGAAAAAATAAGTCCATATTTATATGATTTCATAAAAGAAATACAACCTTATCTTAGAAATTTAAAAAGAGAAGAAAAGATAAAAAATAGTAATTTAAAATATTATAATGAAAAATATTAAAATTTGACAATTTTAATGCATATGATATAATGTATCTATAAATTGATGGCGCATTATTCTAGTCAATTAATTTATTACGAAGACGGGGCTAAAAATCCGTTAAAGAGCATATCTGTGAAACTTTTGGTGCTTGCTTCATACGCCCAGTTTGGGGTGAGTGCTGGGAGGAAAGAGTGTTGGGCGCTCGTAATGGCATACGACTCCGACCCACCACTTGTGGAGACCTATTCTTGTTGTAAACAAAATAGATTTATGACATCTTAGGCTTGAACCTACTTTGTGACGAAAGTTATGAGTAGTGTAGCTTGTCTTGCGTGATAATAGGGGATATTTGTGGAATTGTTTCAGGTTCTGCAGGTGTTATAGTTGCTGCTACATTAACATCAACTTTTAATTTAAATCCATTAATTACTAGTTTAGTAATAACTGCTTTAATTGCAGCTTTAACAATAGGTGGTAAAGCAATGGGAAAAGGTTTTTCAATGCGTAAATGTAATATTATTTTATATGAATTTTCAAAGTTTGTATCAATCTTTTATAATCCTAAAAAATAGTTTTTAAAACTGTTTTTTTATTGACAAACAAACTTTTTTTTACTATAATTATATTGAAGTAGTAATGATTACTACTTAGAGGTGATTATGAAATATTCTTATCAAAGAGAGGAAATATTAAAAGTTGTAAAAGCTTCTAGTGGTCATATTAGTGCTTTAGAAGTTTATGATGAGGTAAAAAAAACAATTCCTAATATTAGTCTAGGAACGGTTTATAGAAACTTAAACTCATTAGTAGAGCACAATTATATTACAAAAATTAATATGCCTAGTGGAAGTGATATTTTCGATTATACATTAGGAAAGCACTCACATACACATTGTATAAAATGTAATGAAATATTTGATCTTAGTTCAGAACTAAATGAAGAAATAAAGGCATTAGTTGAAACTAATATGAATTTTGTGATTACGAAACCTGTTGTATTTGAAGGAATATGTCATAAATGTCGAGATAAGAAAGAAGGTTAATTATGGAATTAAAAGGATCTCAAACAGAACAAAATTTAATGACAGCATTTGCTGGAGAAAGTCAAGCTCGTAATAAATATACTTATTATGCAAGCAAAGCAAAAAAAGATGGTTTTGAGCAATTAGCTGCAGTATTTGAAGAAACTGCTAATAATGAAAAAGAACATGCTAAAATTTGGTTTAAATTATTACACAATGGTGAAATTCCAACAACAGAAGAAAATTTAAAAGATGCTGCTGCTGGTGAAAACTATGAATGGACAGATATGTATGCTGGATTTGCTAAAACTGCTCGTGAAGAAGGTTTTGATCATATTGCATATTTATTTGATGAAGTTGGTAAGATTGAAAAAGAACATGAAAAAAGATATCTTGCTTTACTTGAAAATATTAATAAAGATAGAGTATTCAAAAGAGACGAAGAACATTTCTGGATTTGCCGCAATTGTGGACACATTCATTATGGTGTTGAAGCTCCTGAAGTATGTCCAGTATGTGCTCATCCAAAAGCTTATTTTGAATTACGTTCAGAAAATTATTAAAATGTCTTCGGACATTTTTTTTATGCAAATTACATAAAAAAACTAGATAATTACTTATCTAGTTAAATTCAATTGGTAGCGACGAGTGGATTCGAACCACCGACCTACTGGGTATGAACCAGGTGCTCTAGCCAGCTGAGCTACATCGCCAAATCAACAACAAATTAATTATAGCAAACAAAATGAATTTTTACAAGCTTTTTTTGAAAAAATATAAAAAAATGTTGACATATTATTAAAAATCATATAAAATTAGTATGTACTTGTGATGAGTACTGATTTGCGGATGTAGTTTAATGGTAGAACCTCAGCCTTCCAAGCTGACTACGTGAGTTCGATTCTCATCATCCGCTCCATTTGAATACAACTTACAAACTTTCATAGTTTGTAAGTTTTTTAATAATTTAATAAATAATTATAGATTTCATACACTTTTTAATTTGAACAACTTTTTGTATTATTTGATTGATATTTGACTATTGCTAATGTCATGGTTAATGTGAAAGTAGAATATTATAAAATATAAAATAGTTGAAATAACTGTTAGATTATTGCATTATTATGATAAATATCTTAATTTATAGATAAATAAACATGATTATTTTAATATAGAAAAATTATTTCAAATTAATTTATGACAAAGATTCAGTTAATAAAATTAAAAGTTTTTTATCTTAATGAATATAAAAGATATTTAGAAAGTAAAAAAATAGAGAAGACTATTCCTCATAAAAGATTAGTTTTAACAAGAAAGTTTCGTACTTGAAACTTTTTTCTTTTTAATCTATAATTATAGTAGGTGGTAATATGAAACATGGTTTAAAAG
>CALVVE010000066.1 GCA_944363775.1 uncultured Bacilli bacterium
ATATGCAATTTGAAGATAATACTTTAAAAATAAAAAAACAAATAGAAAGTTTAGAAATCACTAATAATAAATTAATTGAAACTTTAGATAAAAATTATATGAATATGTTAAAAGGAATTATTGATGAGGAACAATACATAAGAATAAGTGAAAATCTAAAACAAGAAATATCTAATAATAAATTAAGTATTGATAATCTTAAAAATGAACAAATAAATGAAAATAAAGTAGATAATAAACACATAGAAAAATATATAAATGAATTTTTATCATTAGAAAATCCAACTAGAGAATTAATAATTAATTTAGTAGAAAAGATTTATATCTATCAAGATAAAACGATAGATATTATATTTACATTTAAAAATGTTACATAAAAAGTGTATCTGGAGACAGTTTATGGAGTATAGCTCGTAAATATAATATAACAGTTGATGAACTTAAAAAGGCAAATAATTTAAAATCTGATCTATTAAGCATTGGCCAAGTATTAAAAATTCCAGTACAAAATGAATTACCGCCAGAAAACAGTGAAAATTTAACTGTTTATGTTGTTAAAAGTGGAGATAATTTATATAAAATAGCTAATGAATACAATACAACAGTGGCTGAATTAAAACGATTAAATGGTTTATCTTCTGATTTATTAAGCGTGGGAGAGGTTCTTCGTGTACCAAATAATTCATCTACAACTTTTGAATATATTGTAAAAAGTGGTGATACTTTGTATAGAATTGCACAATATTATAATACGACGGTAGATGAAATAAAAAAATTAAATAATCTAACTACTAATAGTTTAATTATTGGTCAAGTTCTTCAAATACCTAAAAAATAAGCAATTTGTCTCAATTTGACGAAATGTGGCATCTATGCTAGAATAGTCTACGTCGCTTTTGAAAAAACGATGTTGAGGTGAATTTAAGTGAAAACAAAAAGGCAAGTATTTGCAATGGCATTTTATTTAGTATGTACGTTTGTAATTGCTTTTATGGGTTATAATTTTGTTAAAAAAGAGCAAAATTATAAAGAAAAAGACGCAAATACTGAAACATTGGTTGTCTACAACGACACAAATAAGTCATCTGGTCTAGAGTTAAGAGAAGTTGCAAATGAACCAGTTGAAGAAAAAGAAGAAGAAATAGAAGATAAAGAGATAGAAAGTGAAGATGTAGTAGAAGAAACAACTGAAGAAACTATTCCAGTTGAACCTGTTGTTTTTGAAGGAATGACTTTAAATGAGTTAGCGGCTAAGTTAGATCGTTCTTTAAAATCAACTTTATCTGGTACAGGTTATATTTTTGCATCACGTTCAATTGAACTTGGAATAGATCCGTATTTAGCGGTATCTATTGTTCTTCACGAAACAGGGTGTAATTGGCAATGTAGTACATTAGTTACACAGTGTAATAACGTTGGTGGTATGAAAACTGCTACTAAGTGTGGAAATAGTGCTTATGGTGCATTCCCTACACTTGAAGACGGTATTAATAGTTTTATGAACAATTTATATAACAACTATTATGCAGTTGGGTTAAATACACCAGAATTAATTAATACAAAATATGCTGAAAGTACTACATGGGCTGCACAAGTTAGAGCCTATATGGAAAGATTAAGAGCTGCGTAAGCTCTTTTTTTCTTATAAATAATAATTATCTTGCAAAAATAATACTTGTGTAATATAATATTGTTGAATAAAGGTGATTAGATGAAACATGACAAAGATTATGCAGTAGAACTAATTAAAAAAAAGATTAATAAAGAAACATTTTTAAGTTATAAGGAGATTGCCGAAATAACTGGTTATCATGAAAAATATATTTCAAAATTAAAAAAACAAATATTAAATGGTACTATTAGTCTTGAACATGGAAATAAAAATAGAAGGCCTAAAAATGCCCTAAGTAGAGAAGAATCACAAAAAATAATTAAATTATACAAAAATTCGCATGTAAGTTTAAGAAAATTTTGTAAATTTTATAATCGCCGTAGTTATTCTTGTTTATATAATTTATTAAAGAAAAATGGTTTAAAATAGGAGGATAATATGAGTTTAAAGAGTGCAATAAATAAAGCAATAAAGAATGTAACTAAAATAAAAAGTTATGTTTATGAGACAGGAAAAAAAGTAGAATCTGAAGAAATGAAAAAAATAGAATTCAAAGCTTTTGAAGCTTTACAAGAAGAGATATCTAAAAGAAAAAATTCAACAAAAGGTGAAACAGTTATTTTAGAAAGTGGAGAAGAAATTAATGATTCACAAATTGATGAAAGTGTAGAAAGAATATTGGTTGAGGTAGAAAAACTTCGAAAAGAAGCAGTAATGAACGGATTATTAGTAGATTTTGTTAATTATTTAAAAAGTCGTAATGTTTCTGAAGATAAGATTGATACTTTTAAAGAAGAATATATTAAATCTGGTATTACACCTGAATTAAAAGATAAAATTACCAATGAAATTGTTAATTTTTTAAAGAATAATGATTATGATGAAGAGACAATAGAAATGTCAAAAAATATGGTAGATGAAGAAATTAAAAAATATGCTCAATCTGAGGTTAATTGCAATTTTGAAAAAATACTTAATAACAATAATCAATTAAGAAAAAGAATTTATAAGAGTTTTTCTTCAATTCCAATTATCCAAATAAAAAATTATCCAAACAATATTGAAGGAATTAAAAAGTTTGGAAAAGATTATGGAATTAGTAGTGAATTAATTGATAAATTATTATTAAAAGAAAATGTTTCAGATGTTATTAATAAAATTGCTGATGAATTAGAACAAAAACATTGTTTTTTAGGTAATGAAGAAGAAAATAAGAAAATAAGAGAATTTTTTATTGAAGATATGCAAGATAAAATAAGTAATTTAGAAGTAAATAAAGAAGAAAATCTTATTAAACCAAGTGAAGCATTAAATATAATTTATACTGAAATGGGATTTAGTGCTGAAGAAAAAGAAAAATTTATTAATAATGCTAAAGTAAAAGGAACTCCAGGTAAAGAATTTTATAAAATTGCAAAAGAAAAATTAGATAAACAACAAGCTTCTATGGCTAAAAGAGTAGAATCTTTAACAGAAGAAGTAAAAGGTAAAAAAAGAAAAAAATTATCTAAAGCAAATAAAGAATTAGTAATGGAAGAGTATAAAGATTTAATTAGAATGCGCCAGCAAGCTTTTAATAATCTATATTCTTTAAATCGTATGGTAAAAAAAGGTGATGAAAAAGCAGTTGTATCTTCTAAAACTTATAATATCATTGATGTAAAGAAAGCTAAAAATACTAAAGTAAGTAGAAATGTAAAAAAAGAAACAATAAAATCTGATGTTAAATTAAAAAATAAAATAATTAATTCTATATTTAAAAATAAATTAAATAAAGATTTAGCAGTTGGAAACTTAGTTAAAATTGAAAACCAAGTTTATCAAATTACTGCTTTGAAAGCTAATGAATTTATTGAAACAAAGGTTGGTACTACTGTAAATGAGTTATTAGAAAAACATAACTTAACTAATGCTGAATTAGAATTTGCTATTAAAAATGGTAAAAATAAATACGAATTTTATAAATATAATCATAATTTAGATATTATTTCTTACGAAGAAGAAAAGAATGAAAAGGTGAAATAATGGAAGAAAATTTAATTATAACTTTAGATAATAATAAATCATATTTAATTGTTTCTAAAATAACTATTGATTATATTGATTATTATTATTTATGTTCAACTACAAAACCATTAGATATAAAAATTGCAGTTATAAAAAATAAAAAATTAGAATTTGTTGAAGATTCTGAAACTTTAAATTATGTCTTTAATGAATTTGTAAAGAAAATGAAGGAAGAATTAAATATTAATGAATAAGAGGGATTATTATGAAATATGAAAAAGGTGACATAATTGCCTTAGAAGATGGGAAAGAATATATAATTGTTTATAAAATTAATGTTGCTAATAATATATATGGCTTATTAATGTCAAAAGATGAAGTAAGTGAAATTAAAATTGGTTCCTTTAAAGAAGAAAATGGGGAAACTGTATTTGAAACAACATTTAATGAAGAACAAGCAATGTATATATTAGAGTCTATTATTTATCAAGCACGTTAGTGCTTTTTTTGTCAAAAAAAATATTTTTGTTTTTTTAATAACTTTTATACTTAGTTAATAATTTAAACTAAGGGAGGCTATTATGAACAAAAATAATACAATATATGGTTTAGATAATAAAACTGTGGAAAAAAATCGAAATAAATATGGTACTAATGAAATTAATAAAGAAAAAAAAGATGGTTTTTTAAAATTATTAATAGAATCTTTTGGAGATCCAATAATAAGAATTTTATTAATTGCTTTAGGTATAAAATTAGTTTTTTTAATGAAAAACTTTGATTGGTTTGAAACAGTAGGAATAGTAATTGCCATTTTTTTAGCATCTTTTATATCAACACTATCAGAGTATGGAAGTGAGAAAGCTTTTGCTAAATTACAAGAAGAATCATCTAAAACAAAGTGTAAAGTAAAAAGAAATGGAAAAATAGAAGAAATAACAATAGATGAGGTTGTTTATGGTGATATTGTATTATTAGAAACTGGAGATAAAATACCAGCTGATGGAATTCTTATTAAGGGAGAATTAAACATTGATGAATCTTCTTTAAATGGTGAATCAAAAGAAGTACATAAAAAAGCAATTGAAGGTTATTCTAAAGAATCTAAAGAAAATGTTGTTTACCGAGGAACAACAGTATATTCTGGATTAGCAATTATGCAAGTTAATAAAGTTGGTAATAATACTTTTTATGGTAAATTAGCTCTTGAATTACAAGAAAAACAGCCAGATAGTCCATTAAAAATAAGATTACGTGATTTAGCTAAAACAATAAGTTATTTTGGTTATGGAGGAGCTATATTAGTAGTATTTTCATATTTATTCTCAACAATTGTAATTGCTAATAACTTTGAATTAAATAAAATAATAGATATGGTACAAAACTTTCCATTAATAAGTGGTCATATTTTGTATGCTCTAACACTTGCGGTAACTATAATTGTTGTAAGTGTTCCCGAAGGATTACCAATGATGATAACTTTAGTTTTATCATCTAATGTCAAAAGAATGATTAAAAGTAATGTTTTAGTTAGAAAGTTAACTGGAATTGAAACTGCCGGTAGTATTAATATTCTATTTAGTGATAAAACAGG
>CALVVE010000067.1 GCA_944363775.1 uncultured Bacilli bacterium
AATTTTAGCTTTACTTTTCACTGAACTTAGAAAATTTTACCGGAACTCAAATTAATTTAATAAAAATGGACTTATGCTCATTTTTTTGATATAATTATTTAGTCATAAACGAATTAGAAAGGAGATTTTATGAGTAAAATTAAAATATTCGCATTAGGTGGATTAAACGAAAATGGAAAAAATATGTATGTTGTTGAAGTAGATAAAGACATTTTTGTTTTTGATGCTGGGTTAAAATATGCGGATGATAAAATGTTAGGAGTAGATTATATTATTCCTAATTATGATTATTTAAAAGATAACAAAAAACGTATCAAAGGTTTCTTTATTACTCATGGTCATGATTCACAAATGGGTGCTATTCCTGATATGATTAATGATTTTAAAGATGTTCCTATTTATGGTACTAGGTTTACACTTGAAATATTAAAGCAAGAACTTGTTGAAGTTAAAGGTAATTTTAACAATTTAAAATTAATTGAACCACATAAAAAAGTAACTTTTGGAAAAAATAGTATTTTTCCAATTAGTTTAACACATTCTGTTCCTGATACAGTGGGGTATGTATTATATACACCAGATGGAGCAATATTTTATACGGGTAACTTTGTTTTTGATCCAACTTTAATTGGTGCTTATAAAACAGATATTGGAAAGCTTGCTTATGTTGGAAAACAAGGTGTTTTATGTTTACTTAGTGAATCATTATATGCTGATAAACAAGGTTATACATCACCAAAACATCGTATTGCTAAATTTATTAGTGAAGCCTTAAATAAATGTGAAGGAAGAATTTTATGTAATGTTTCATCTTCAGGTTTAACACGAATTCAAGAAATATTTAATGTTGTATCTAAAAGTGACCGTAATGTAGTTATTATGGGTAAACGTTTAGAAAGTATTATTATGAAAGCAATTGATATTAATGCAATTGATTTTGATAAAAATAGAATTATAAATATTCATCATGCTAATGATGATAATGTTATTATTTTAGTTGCTGATGAACGTGAAAAACCATTCTCAAATATGGGAAGAATTGTTAAAGGTTATGATCGATTTATTAAAATTAATGCAAGTGATAACGTTATGTTTACTTCACCAGTTATGGAAGGTCAAGAACGCAGAGCTACAAAATTATTTGATGCAATTGCCCAAATTGGAGCTAATTTAATTACTTTACCAAGTAAACAATATTTAGGATATCATGCATCACGTGAAGACTTAATGTTAATGCTTGATTTAATGAGCCCTAAATATTACATGCCAGTAATTGGTGAATATCGTCATCAAGTAGAAAATGCTAAAGCAGCAATGGCTGTTGGTATGAGTGAAGATAATATTTTACTTAAACTTAATGGCCAAATTACTACTTTTGAAAATGGTAAGTTAGTAGATAGTAATGAAAAGATTAAGATTGATGATATTTTAATTGATGGTAAACAAGCTGGAGATGTTGGTGAATTAGTATTAAAAGATCGTGAATTATTAAGTGAAAATGGTGTTGTTATTGTAAGTGTAACAATTGACCGTGAAACTAAAAATATAATTGCAGGTCCAGAAATACTTACACGTGGTTTTATTTATGTTAAAGATAACATCGATTTAATTAAAGAAGCTGAAAAAATTTCAATTGATGTAATTAATCAAAATACAACCGAAAAATTTGTCGATTTTAATAAAGTAAAATTAGGTATTCGTGATAAACTTGGTAAGTATTTATATCAAGAAACTGAATGTAAACCTATGATTTTAGTTGTCTTACAAGAAGTATAAATTACTTCTTTTTTTTGACATTTTTTTTAACTTTAATTTTATAAAATGATAATGGTGATAGTGTGAAAAAGATTTTAATACCAATTTTATGTTCAACTTTAATTGGAGCTTTTTTAGGTTTTTATCTTTTTAAAGAATATGATTCTGATGTTTTAGTAAAACCAGTTTTTAATTTTACTCAAGACAAAGTTTATTTTTTACAATTAGGAGCTTATTCAACATTAGATAAAGCAAAAGAAGCTTCAAAAGATTTTACTAATTATTTATATATAACCTCAGATAATTATTATCACGTATATATTGCTATTACATATAGTATGGATAATGCTAATAAATTAAAAACATTATTTAAAGAAAAAGGTTATAACATATACATTAAAGAAAAGTATATTAGTAATAGTGATTTTATTAATATGCTAAAACAATACGATGAAGTAATTACTAAAAGTAATGAATATGAAGCTATTTTAAAAGTAAATGAAAAAGTATTATTAGAATATAAGGATGTGGCAAATAGTGAAAATAAAATCGATTCCGGTTCATGAACGGCCTCGGGAACGTTTAATTAATTTTGGGGTTGAAAATCTTAGTAATGAAGAACTTTTAGCTATTATTTTAAAAACTGGTACTAAAGATTATTCAGCTAAAGAACTTGCTTTAAATATATTAAAGGAAGTTGGTGATATTCGTAATTTAAAAAATATTAATTTAGAAAGACTTGTAAATTTTAAGGGAATAGGACAAGCTAAAGCCAGTGAACTTATGGCTTGTATTGAACTTGCAAAAAGAATTAATAAAGATATTGTAAGTATTAAAGACGTAAAAATAACTAATCCTAGTGTGGTTTATAATTATTACAAAGAAATACTTAAAGATTATAAACAAGAATGTTTTTATGTATTATATTTAAATCCTGTAAAAAAAGTAATTAGAGATAAATTAATATTTAAAGGGACTATAAACTTTAGTATTGTTCATCCTAGGGAAGTATTTAAAGAAGCTTTTTTAGTTGGAGCAACGTCTATAATTTGTATACATAATCATCCATCAGGAAGTGTAAATCCTAGTAAAGAAGATATAAAACTTACTAAACAATTAAAAGATGTAGGTATTATTATGGGAATAAAAGTTGATGATCATGTTATAATAGGAAACAATAATTATTATAGTTTTTATGAAAATGGTAATATTTAGTTGGAAAAGTGGTAAAAATAGGTTATAATTAAAAAAGGTGGTTTTTTATGTTTAATAAGCGTAATAAAATAGAAAAAAAATATATATTACTTGGTGTTGTTATTGGAATAGTTGTTTTATTAGTTATTGTATCTTCAATAGTTAATAGTAAGCGTGAACTATCACCAGTAGAAATGGCTATTAAAGATACAGTTTTATTAGTTGAAAAAGTTGCTTATGCACCAATTCGTTTTGTAAAAGATAAAGTTGATGAAATAACAAAACTACATAATATATATGAAGAATATCAAATACTTGAAAATAAAATAGGAGAAACTGATTCAATTAAAGCTAAAAACTTAGAACTTGCTGATGAAGTTGATAAATTAAGTAAAATGTTAGAACTTAATCAAACTTTATCAAAAGATTCATATCTAAATGCAACTGTTATTAATCGTAATTTAGGTTATTGGTATAATACTGTTACAATTGATAAGGGTTCTAAAAATGGGGTAGAAGTAGATATGCCTGTTGTAGTTAGTGAAGGTTTAATTGGTAAAGTTTCTAAAGTTACAAATTTTAATAGTACAGTTAAATTATTAACAAGTGATGATGTAAATAATAAAATTAGTGTTAAGATAAATGTTGATGGTAAAAATGTTTATGGTTTATTATCGGGATATAATAAAGAAACAGGTAATTTTATTGTTGAAGGAATTGCTGATAATACAGAAATAAAGAAGGGTAGTTATGTTATGACTACTGGAATGGGAGATATTTTTCCAAGTGGTATTTTAGTTGGAAAAGTAGCTAGTATAACAACAGATAATTTTGATTTGGCCAAAACTGTTGAAGTAAAATCTGATGTTAATTTTGATGATATTAGATATGTAACTATTTTAAAAAGGATTGATGACAATGACTCTAATTAGTATTGTAACAATTATATCTTTTTTATTAGAAGGTGTATTCTCAAATATGGTTAATATTACTAATAGTTTCTTTGTTCCTTTATTTTCAATCATAATTTTAATTGTTATATATCCATATTTTAATCATGAAGAATCATCTTTTCTAAAAACTTGTTTTTTTCTAGGACTAGCTTATGACTTTATTTATACTGATACTTTAATTGTAAATGCTTGTATCTTTTTAATCATTGGTTATTTTATTATTTGGTTAAACTCTTGGTTATCAAATCATTCTATTAGTGTTTTATTTATGAGTTTTATAACAATTATTGTATATCGTATATTAATGTATACTATTCTTGTTATTGTTGGTTTTATTCCAATAAATTTAAATGCTTTATTTACAAGTATTTATAGTTCAATAATCTTAAATTTAATATATGCAGATCTTTTATATTTAATATGTGATTATTTTAGTAAAAAGTATAATATTAAAAAAATTGATTAAAAAGTGTTGACAATTATTAAAATAAAGCATATAATGTAATAACATTTGTACAAATTATGAAAGCAGTATTTATTTAAGTTTTGTTTTTTATTGAAGAAAAAAAGGGAGGATTATTATGGAAAATAAAGAATTAAATGAATTAGAAATGATGATAAAAGAAATTGAAAGTATGAATTTATCTTCAAAGAAAGATGCTTTAAATATTAAAAGTGCAATGATGAATTTATTAAAGAAAATAGCTATTAAATATCAAACATTAAGTTTAGAAAAACAAAATAATGATATTAATAGTATAATGCCAGAAATAGTTTCAGTATTTGCTAAAATACAAGGAATTGATATTGTTTGTATGATGGGTAATGTTCAAGAACCATCTGTTAAAGTTTCTAATAATCAAATTACTGATGTAAATCATGCAACAGATAATGCTATGGCAACTATTAATAATTTTAATGAATTAGAAGGTAATGTTTGTGATAACAATTTCTTTACATCTACTGCTAATGCTATTTTAATTAAAAAATAAAGTGAACTTTTTGTTCATTTTTTATTTAAAATAAATTTAGCTGTGATATAATATTTTTGGTGATAGAATGGAAACGATTTATAAAACTAACGAACAGGGGAATTTTATTAAATTAGATAAATATGAAAGTAATAACTGGATACATTTAACTAATCCAAGTGATGAGGAAATTACAAAAATTAGTGAAACTTTTAGAATAAAGAAAAGAAGTTTAACTAAATTACTTGATAATGCTGAATTACCACGTGTTGAATCTTTAAATAATAATTTATTAATAGTTATTGATCTTCCAT
>CALVVE010000068.1 GCA_944363775.1 uncultured Bacilli bacterium
TTATTATAAAACTTTAAAGATTCCTTCTGGTGGGTTAAGAGGCCTTTTAAGCACAAAATTAAAGCTTATGGAAGAACTTAATATAAATTATAATTTGCGAATTAGTCGCGGAATAAACTCTAAAATGTTAGAAAAAACTGATAGTATTTACGTTAGACAAGTTGGTAAATTGTTGGGTATTTATTTAGATAATGCAATTGCTGCTGTAAAAACTTTAGAAAATAAATATATTAATATTGAGATTTTTAATGATGAAGAACATTTTAATATACTTATTTCTAATAACTTAGGTGGAGTATTAGAGTTAGATAAGGTTGGTACTATGGGTTATACTACCAAGGGTAATGGCCATGGATATGGTTTGTCACTTGCTAAAGAAATTTTAAAGAATAATAAAAGAATAAAAGTAAATACACAAATAACAGGTAGTGTTATTACTAAAATAATTAGTTTAAAAATATAAAAAAGGGTCTGAAGCAAAATTAGTTATTTAATTTTGCTTCAGACCCTTTAAATTATTTAATTAAGCTTTCTGGCATTTCTGGTTCATCAATCATTACAATCATACATGCATTGCTACCCATATCAGCAGCACCAACGCTGAATAATGAAAGAATTGATGCAAATAAATTTTTCATACTTCCCCTCCTTTTTACTCTTTATATTTAAACCGAAGTTTAAATATCTTTTTGATATCTTAAATAATTATTATATGGTAATTTAAATATTCTATAAATTAATGGTGAAATCATAAAACATTGCACAACTAATGCCATAATACAACCATTTGCAAGAAAATCATTTTTGATAATTATCGATGCTATTGTTAATGATATAGCAACTAAAGTAGAGATTATTTTGTAAGTTAATCTTCTTTTTTTATTTATAATTGGTCTTTTATATGTATCAGCTGGTGCGTTTTTAATCATTAATGCTATTCCTATAATTCCTAATATTAGTTTAATATTAATTGGTATTACTGTATTAATACATAATATTGGAACTAATATAAATATTAATGAAGAAGAAACTAAGCACATCCAACTTTTAGTAGCATGTAAACCAAACGAAGGCATTCTAATTACATTGTAAAGTGCTAAGAATATTAAAACTTCTAGTTCTATTCTTAATAAAAGTGCTAAGAAGAATATAAAAGTTAATTTAGTGATTAATATGTATATTGATTCCAAACCATATTTAATTTTATCTCTAGTTAATTGATCATACTCTGGATAGCAACTTATAATATAATTGTAGCCACCATTTACAAATGCCTTTTTCATATTTTCCCTACTTCCTGTATACTATTTTAAATAAAAATATAAATTTTTTTAAAAAAATATCTAAAAGGGCCTTTTTTTAGCTTATAACGAACATTTTGTAAAAAATTATTGAAAAAAATAATATAAAGACAGTATAAATAAACATTTCGAACAAAAAATATTTTTTAGTATAACTTTTAGTGTATCATTGAAGAGTAGCCGTTAACGATGTGTTTGTTTTGAAAATAATTTATGTGTTAAATAAGATAGATGTTGTCGAAATTTGGCGAATTGTTTTTCTTGATATTTATGTTGTTTAGGGGTTACAATTATATTGTAAGAGGAAAGAAAACGGGAGGGAGATGTTAGAATTATGATCGGAAAAGTTAAGTGGTTCAACAATGAAAAAGGATTCGGATTTATCGAATATAAAGATGGTGAAGATATTTTTGTTCATTATTCAGCTATTTTATCTGAGGGCTATAAGACATTAGTTGAAGGACAAGAAGTAGAATTCGAATTAGTTAGAACTGACAAAGGTTTGCAAGCCAAAAACGTAGTAGAAATAAAAACAGCTTTAGTTTAAGTTGTTTTTATTTTTTTCATATTTATATCATTTCAATTTCACACATTTTGTGGTATAATGTAATTGGAAAGGATTGATGTTATGGTATTTAATATCCGTGGTAACAAAGTAGAAGTTACCGAAGCAATTAAAGCTTATGTTGAAAAAAGAATTGGGAGGTTAGATAAATACTTTGAAAATCCAAGTGAAATGAAAGCTAATGTATTGTTACATACAAGTGGAGTTTCACAAGTTGTCGAAGTTACAATTCCTGCACCTAAAGTGATTTTACGTGCTGAAGATCGTGACAAAGACTTGATGACTGCAATTGATTCAGTTGTAGAAAAGCTAGAAAGACAAATTCGTAAAAATAAGACTAAGATGAAGCATAAAATGCATAATGAAAGATTTAATTTTATGAATATGGATTTTGAAGCTGAAGAAGAAGAAGATAAAAAAATAATTAAAAGAAAAACTGTTGATGTTAAACCAATGAGTGAAGAAGAAGCTGTTTTACAAATGGATTTGTTAGGACATGACTTCTTTGTGTTTAAAAATGATACTGATGGTAATGTTACAGTTGTATATAAAAGAAAAGATGGAAATTACGGTGTAATTGAAGCCAATGAATAAAGAAAAGCTTAAAAAAAGCTTTTTTTTCTTTATTTTCACATAAATTTTATAGTGTTTTTCGTTTTTTTTTGATAAAATATTAGATGTATAGAAAGAAGGTCAGTATATGAACTTTTTAAGAAAAATATTTGATCATGAATATAAAGAGTTAGAAAAATTTAAAAAGTTAGCAGATCAAGTCATGGCATTAGATGATGAAATGACTAAATTAAGTGATGAAGAATTAAAGAATAAAACAGAAGAATTTAGAGATCGTCTTCGTAATGGGGAAACAATTGAAGATATTAAAATAGAAGCTTTTGCAGTGGCAAGAGAAGCTGCTTATCGTGTTATTGGGGAAAAACCATACTATGTACAAATATTAGGTGGATTTGCTATTCACTATGGTAATATAGCAGAAATGAAAACAGGTGAAGGTAAAACCTTAACTGAAACAATGCCTGCATATTTGAATGCATTACCTGGTTTGGGTGTTCATATTATTACAGTTAATGAATATTTAGCTGGACGTGATGCAGAATGGATGGGTGAAATTTATCGTTTTTTAGGATTAACTGTTGGTGTTAATTATCACGATTTAGGAAGCAGAGAAAAAAGAGAAGCTTATAACTGTGATATTATGTATTCAACAAATAATGAAATAGGATTTGATTATTTACGTGATAATATGGTTATTAAAGCAGAAAATAGAGTTCAAAGAAAATTAAATTTTGTTATTATTGATGAAGTTGACTCTGTATTAATAGATGAAGCTAGAACACCTTTAATTATTTCTGGTGGGTTTATGCAATCAGCTAATTTATATAAAGATGCAGATAGTTTTGCAAAGAAACTTAAAGAAAACGATGGTTACATTTATGATGAAAAAACTCGTTCTGTTTCATTAGATCAAAAAGGAATTTCACTTGCTGAAAAAACATTTAAAGTTTCAAATTTATATGATATTAAGAACACAACTTTAGTTCATTATATTAATCAAGCATTAAAAGCTAATTATGGTATGAAATTAGATTTTGATTATGTTGTTCGTGATGATAAAGTAATTATAGTTGATCAATTTACAGGACGTTTACAAGAAGGTAGACAATTTTCCGATGGATTACATCAAGCACTTGAAGCTAAAGAAAATGTTACAATTAGAGAAGAAACTAAAACTTTAGCTACTATTACTTTTCAAAATTTATTTAGATTATATGATAAAATTGCTGGTATGACCGGTACTGCTAAAACTGAAGAAGAAGAATTTAGAGATATTTATAATATGTATGTTATTACTATTCCTACAAATAAACCAGTTATTAGACAAGACTTTGGTGATTTAATATATGCAACTAAAGAAGGTAAATATAAAGCAATTGTAAAAGAAATTAAAGAACGTCATAAAAAAGGACAACCAGTTTTAGTTGGTACGATTGCTGTTGAAGCTAGTGAGCTTTTAAGTAATATGTTAAAAAAAGAACATATTCCACATGAAGTATTAAATGCTAAAAATAATGCTCGTGAAGCTGAAATTATTGCTCAAGCTGGTAAAAAAGGTGCAGTTACTATTGCAACCAATATGGCAGGACGTGGAACTGACATTAAAATAGATGATGAAGTTCGTGAACTTGGTGGATTATGTGTATTAGGAACAGAACGACATGAATCAAGACGTATTGATAATCAGTTACGTGGTCGTGCTGGTCGTCAAGGCGATCCAGGTATAACTCAATTTTGTGTATCATTTGAAGATGATCTAATGGTCCGTTTTGGTACTGATAAAGCTAAAGTATTATTACAAAAAGTTGGATTTGATGGAGAATTATCAATTCGTAATAAAATGTTATCAAATTCAATTGAATCTGCTCAAAAAAGAGTTGAAGGTAATAACTTTGATACTCGTAAAAATTTATTACAATATGATGATGTAATTAATCAACAACGTGAAATTATTTATGATAGACGTAATGAAATTTTAGATAACGAATCTATTCATGAGACAGTTTTATCAACAATTAAAAATTTTGTTGAAGATTTAGTTAATTCACACATTCAACCTGAAGGTTATTTAACTGGTAAAGATTTAAATGAAATTTTAGAAACTGTTAATAATAATTTAATAAAAAATCAACTTACACTAGATGATATAGAAAATATGAATGAAAAAGAATTAAGTGAGTTTATATATGATAAAGTATTTAAAGAATACGAAGCTAAAATTAAAGATTTACCAATTGATCTAGTAAATGATTTTGAAAAAGCGGTATCTCTTCGAGTAATAGATACACATTGGATGGATCATATTAATACAATGGCTCATTTACGTGAGGGGATAGGATTCCGTGGTTATGCTCAAGAAAATCCATTGCGTGCTTATACTTTAGAAGGTTTTGAATTATTTGATAATTTATTAGAAACTATTGACAAAAACATTACAATGTTTCTACTAAAAGCAGAAATTAGACAAAATACAGAACGTAAAGAAGTTGCTAAAGGGCAAGCAGTTACTGATTCTACAAAAGAAAAGAAAAGTACTCCAAAAAAAGTAAAAAAAGTTGGACGCAATGATTTATGTCCATGTGGATCTGGTAAAAAGTACAAACATTGTTGTGGAAAGTAAAAAAATGTGAACTGATAATAATAGTTCACATTTTTTTGATTGATATAATTTTTTAAAATTTATAT
>CALVVE010000069.1 GCA_944363775.1 uncultured Bacilli bacterium
GGAGCAACGGGTCCAACTGGACCAACGGGACCAACTGGAGAAACTTTACAGCAAAGTTCAGGTGGTTTATATTCTTCAGCTCCTCAAACATTAACTGCTGCAGTTCAAAATGGATACTACCCTGTAACTTTTGATAGAACAACACCTTCAAATAATGTTACTTTAGGTAATAATCAAATTACAATACAAAAACCAGGGACTTATGAAATATATTATAATCTATTAGTATCAAGTAGTAATCAAGCTTCATTAAAAGCTTCTGTTAGTAGAAATGGTATGAACTTATTACCTACTCAATCAACTTCTAATATTATTCCATCTCAAAATGCTTCAACTAGGCTTACAGCTTCAACTTTTTATCAACTTAATAGTGGAGATATTTTACAATTAGCGCTAGCAGTCACTTCTGCTATTAATAACCCAATTACTTTAACTATTACTGAAAATGGAGATTGTACTTTTACAGTTAAACAAGTAGCTTAATATGAAAATATATGTATATGCTATTTCTAAAAATGAAAGTAAATTTGTAAAACGTTGGGTTGATTCTATGAAAGAAGCAGATGGTATATTTGTTTTAGACACTGGTTCTACTGATGATACCGTAAAATTATTAGAAGAATCAGGTGTAACAGTTAAACAAAAGATAATTAAACCATGGCGATTTGATGTAGCTCGTAATGAATCTTTAAAGATGGTCCCAGAAGAAGATTGTATATGTGTATGTACCGATTTAGATGAAGTGTTTGAAAAGGGTTGGAGAAAAGAATTAGAAAAAAATTGGCAAGATAATACAACTCGTTTAAGTTATACTTATTATTGGTCACTTGATGAAAATGATAATCCATTAGTAAGTTTCTATATTGAAAAAATTCATTCTAGATTCGATTATATTTGGACACATCCAGTTCATGAAATTTTAACTTATTTAAAAGATACACCTGAGAATAAAAAATATATTGATAATATAATTTTAAAACATTATCCTGACAGAACAAAATCACGCAGTAATTATTTACCTTTATTAGAATTATCTGTCAAAGAAGAACCTAATGATGACAGGAATGTTCATTATTTAGGACGCGAATATATGTATTATGGCAAATGGAATGAAGCAATTGATATGCTTATTAGACATCTTAAATTACCTACTGCTACTTGGAAAGATGAACGTTGTGCTTCTATGCGTTTTATTGCTAGATGTTATAAAAATTTAAAACGTTTTGATGAAGCAGAAATGTGGTTAAACAAAGCTATACTTGAAGCACCATATCTACGTGATCCATATATGGAAATGGCTTTATTACAATATGAACTAAAAAATTGGAAAAAAGTTGAAGAATATTGTTTACAAGCTTTAGAAATAAAATATCATCCTAAAACTTATATTAATGAAACTTTTAGTTGGAATGAAACTGTATATGATTTATTATCACTTAGTTATTATTACCAAAATAATTATAAAAAGTCTTTTAAATATGTAAAAAAAGCTTTAAAAATAAATCCTAATGACAAAAGACTAAAAGATAATTATAAAATTATAGAAAAAGCTTTAAACTAAAAAAATGTCTAAAAAGACATTTTTTTAACAAAAAACGAATCAAATAATGATTCGTAATTTCTTCATGGTGTCCCAGGAGCGATTCGAACGCCCGACCCACGCCTTAGAAGGGCGTTGCTCTATCCAGCTGAGCTACTAGGACAGTTGTATAAATTTCTCTAACAAGATAAATTATACAACAAAATTAATAATTATTCAATAGTTTTTAAGTTAGTTTTATAAATTTCCTCATTTTCTACATAAAAAGCTACGTTTTCTACATCATAATTATCTTCTATAGATAAACAAATACTATAAACTACCTCTTCTAATATTTTTCCTTTATCAATATCACTAAATATATAAGAATTAAATTCTAAATTAAGTGTATCTTCTAACTCCTCTACTGCTTGTAATTTAGTATTACTATTTAAGAAACTCATTAAATTAGTACTACTCATATTTCCAGATGAAAGTTCTTTTATTATAACATTTATTTTAGAATCAGTCCCATTCATGTATTTTGTTACTGGAACATAATAATAATTATCATTATATTTATTAACATAATATATAGTTACATCAAAGATATTATCTAAACTAGTTAATTCATATTCTTTATTAATTCCAAAAGAACGATCTAAGGTTGTTGGTAATGTAATATTAGTTTGTGGAAGTTTAGTTAATGGTTCATCTTCAACATAAATAATTATATTTTTTATTTCATCAATAGCAGTTAATGAATAGACAATTGCTTCAATTAATTTTTCTTCATCTTCTTTTTTTACATCAAGTAATTCTTTAGAAAAATTTATTTTTAATAATCCTTCTTCATATAACAAAGAAATAATTCTTGTATCTTCAGGAATAATTGCTTTAAAACCATTTGGGACTTTATTTTCACCTCCACTACCAATAGTTAAAATAGAAATAATTTCTTTTACTTTAGATTCAATATCTTGTTTATCATCTAAAGCAACCATAGCACGTGCTACAAAATTATTTTGATCAATTAAAAACATTTCTTCATAATTAGTATCATCCACATATTCTACTGTTTCTTCTATATCTAATGGTTCAACTGTTTTCCCTGATGGAATAATATAGATTAAAAATAGTGTTAATAAAGCAATTGAAGTAATAGTTATTTTTTGTAAAAGTTTTCTTTTTAACATTATGCCACCTCATAATAAATTGTATGAAAAAAGACATATAATAATACGTCTTTATATACTAATTTCTCCAAGTTTTAATAATTCAACCACAGCTCCTGCACGTCCCTTTACACCAAGTTTCTGCATGGTATTAGAAATATGATTACGAACTGTTTTTTCACTTATGCCTAATTTTTTTGCAATTTCTGCTGTCGAATTATTTTGAATAAGCAAAGAAAAAACTTCTTTCTCACGCTTGGTTAATATACTTCCTCTCATTATTCCCTCACTTCCTAAGTTAGGTGGCTTATATTTGTTCATAATATTGTATGTTCAAATTAAAGCTTTGTGAGAGATAAAGCCTAATAAATAATTACTTTTGATGTTTTACTGTAATATACATTTTTTTATCATAATTACTTTGGACAGTACGCATGATTTTATTTGCCGTAGTAACGTCCAATTTATCTGTATTAACAACAACGCTTATTTGATCACCATCAATTTTTACAAATGCATTATATTTATATTCTTCTTTTATTTTATTTTCTAAAGATTCTTCTTCACCTCTTGTTGTATTTAATAATTTCATTTTTTCAAAAGCATTATTTTTTTCTTCAGTAGTAGATTTAGAGTTTGTTAAAACTTCTTTTAACTCTTCCATTTCTTTTAACATTTCTTCATTTGCCTCAACTCGTAATACTTCTAGAGGATCAGTTTCTTCTACTTTAACAACCGCTTCTTCTTCATTAGTTTCTTTACTTGTTTCAGCAACATAATTATTACCATTAGTAAGAAGCATCTCACTTGGCATTGTAATATAATAAACACTAAGTACTAAAATTAAACTAAATAATGTTACAAACCATAAACTTTTTTTATTTATCATGTTTTCCACCCTTCTAATTACCTAATAAAATATATGATGAAAATTTTATTTTATACCAATATTGACATAATCAAAAAAAAATGTATAATAAAAGCATAAGGAAGGTGCATTATGAATAAAAAAGAAGTTTCAAAAATTGAAAGATTATGTTTTTTATATAATTGGGTAAATGAATTTCTAGAATTAACTGATGAAGATAAATTAATAACATTAGAAAACAGTGCATGTGGTACAATCAAAAATGATTATGAAAAAGCTCAACAACAATTAGATGTGTACCAATCATTAAAATCTAAATTTATATTAGATGAAGATCAAAATTTTTTACTTCAATCAATATATGAGCAAATGAAATTCAAAAATAGAAATAAATTAGATCAAGTTAAATTAAAAGCTGATGTTTGTGAATTTATTTTAAGAATAGATAATCCATTTTATGATCCAAATAAAACTACTGATGAGCAAAAACCAGTAATTGCTAGCTTTTTATACACTGCTTATCCTGCAGTAGCAAAAAGAATAAAAAGACAATTAGAATTTGAATTAAATGATACTGCTAATATTGATGAAATTTATTTAATTAAAAACACATTAAATGAAACTGAAAGTAATAATAAAACTTTAAATTTAAAAAAATAAAACGTAAATGTTTTATTTTTTTTTGAAAAAAAAGAGTTACAAATGTAACTCTAATCCATCAATTCTTGTTCTAATGCATCTAATGGTTCTTCTTTTAATAAATCAAATTCTAAATCGTAACTAGCTTTACGATATTTTTTTGCACCAGTTCCGGCTGGAATTAATTTACCTAAAAGAACATTTTCTTTTAATCCTTGTAAATGATCTACTTTACCATGAATTGCAGCATCTGTTAAGATACGAGTTGTTTCTTGGAATGATGCAGCTGATAAGAATGAATCAGTTTCAAGAGATGCTTTAGTAATACCAAGTAATACTGGTTTACCAGTAGCTGGGCGTTTACCTTCAAGAATTAATTTTTTATTTTCTTCAGTAAATTCAAATCTATTTACCATTGTACCAGGTAAGAATAATGAATCTCCACTAGTAACAATCTTAATCTTAGAAATCATACGTTTAGCCATTATTTCAACGTGTTTATCTGAAATGTCAACACCTTGAGAACGATATACTTTTTGAATTTCTAATAAAATATATTGTTGAACAGTAATTGGATCAGTAACAACTAATAATTCTTTTGGATTAATTGCACCATGAGTTAAACGTTGTCCGGCTTTAACTTCTTCCCCTACTTCAACAGCTAATTTAGCTCCATAATTTGATGTATGTTGTTTTGTTTCAACATCATTTTTAACAGAGATAATAAACTTACCACCATCTTCTTCAATGTTAGAAACAACACCATTAATTTCAGCAATAGTTGCTTTACCTTTTGGATTACGTGCTTCAAATACTTCTTGAACACGAGGAAGACCTTGAGTAATATCGTCTCCGGCAACCCCACCTGAGTTAATAGTACGCATTGTTAACTGAGTACCAG
>CALVVE010000070.1 GCA_944363775.1 uncultured Bacilli bacterium
AAAAAATAATATAAAAAAAAAAAAAAAAAATTATAAATATACAAAAAATTATAAAGAAACATATTTTATAAAGAAAAATAATATTCCTCTAGAATCATTAAATCAAGAATGTGTTATAAAAGATAGGGATTACAAAAAAATTATTAAATTTATAAAAAAGGAAATTTTAATGAAAAATTATGAATCAGCTTTAATTTTTGATGCAAGTTTTAAAGTATCTGGAGTATATGAAGAAAAAAATTTTGAATATTTTAATTGTTATGATGTAAAAACACAAGAAGATTTATATGGAAAGGCATATGAATTTATAGTAGATATTATAAATAAATATAAACATTAGGAGAGTTAATTAAATTAAAAACCTCTTTTTTTGTGTTATAATAATAAATGTTTGAACAAAAAATTAAAAATTAATTTAATAATAAATAATAGAAAGGAGATAATGGTGTGAATAAAAAAGAAATTGATAATGACTTATTAATATATATAGATAAAAATGGTAATGTAATTGTAGATGCTATATATAAAGATGAAACTTTATGGCTAACACAAAAATCTATGGCTAAAGCTTTTGATTGTACTACTGATAATATTAGTTTACACTTAAAAAATATTTTTAAAAGTAATGAATTAGATAAAGATTCAGTTACCGAGAAATTCTCGGTAACTGCTTCTGATGGTAAAAAATATCTTACTAATTTTTATAATTTAGATGCTATTATTGCAGTTGGATATAGGGTTAATTCAAAGAAAGCAATTTATAAATATGATGTTGATATTACCAAAATTATTTAAACGATAAAGAAATTTTTTCTTTATAATTTTAAACTATTAAAAATATATTATGATGTAATATAATATTAAAAGAGTTAGGATAGTACAATTTATAGATATTCTAATGAAGTCGTTGATATATAAGTAATTGGTAAAATTGAGTTATTGTATATTTAATAGAAAAGGAGGTAAAGAATGGTAAAAGATTTAATTATAAGAAGTAGTAGTGCGGAATTTTTAATCTTTGAAAGACAAAAAAAAGAAAACGGTATCGAAGTAAGATTTGAAGAAGGTGACTTATGGTTAACACAAAAAGCAATTGGAGAACTTTTTAACACTACTAGAAATAATATAACTATGCATTTGCAAGATGTATATAATAACTTAGAATTAGATGAAAATTCAACTAGTAAGGATTTCTTACTAGTTCAAAAAGAAGGAAATAGAGAAGTAAAAAGAAACATAAAATACTATAATTTAGATGCAGTTATTTCTATCGGTTATCGGGTTAATTCTGATCGAGCGATACAATTTAGAAGATGGGCAACTAGCATATTGAAAGAATTTTCTAAAAAAGGGTACATAATTGATAAAAAGAGAATGGAAAATGGCATATTTTTTGATGAGGATTATTATGATTCATTACTTGCGGAAATAAGAGAAATTAGACTAAGCGAAAGAAGATTTTATCAAAAGATAACAGATATATATGCAACAAGTATTGATTATGATAAAAAATCTCCAATTACAATTAAATTTTTTAAAAAGGTACAAAATAAAATACATTTCGCAGTATCACATCAAACAGCGGCCGAAATTATATATAATCGTGCTAATGCAGAAAAAGAAAATATGGGACTTACATCATGGAAATCTTCGCCAAATGGAAAAATATTAGAAACGGATGTAGTTATTGCTAAGAATTATTTATTGAAAGAAGAGTTAGAACAGTTAGAACTTATTGTTTCGGCATTTTTAGATTTAGCGGAGGCAAGGGCTAAAAGAAATATACCAATGACTATGGAAGACTGGGCGACTAGAATTGATAAGTTTTTATTAGCAGATGATAGAGATATATTAAAAGATGCCGGAAAAATATCTCATGAAATTGCATGTGATAAGGCCTTAACTGAATTTGAAAAATATAGAATAAAACAAGATAAATTATATCAGTCTGATTTTGATGAATTTTTAAATAGACTTGAAAAAATAGATTAAAATAATTAAAATAATGTAATAAAAAGTAAGTGATTTAAGTGAACAAAAATAGTAAACAAATCCAATGGTTGATACCGATTTATTCAACCCCTCTACAAAATTTTTATAAATAAAGGAATTATGAGATTTTAGATCTTACACATTTTAGCTAAAAATAGTTAAAATGTGAGTAAAAGTGATAAAAAATAACATATTTTCAAGTCTTTTTAGTAAGAGAATTAATAAGGTGATACCGACGTTTAACCCCAGCCGATTTTATTAAATAGGTATAATATAAATAGATTAAATTGTAGTGCCTTATTAAAATTGAAGTTGTAAAGGAGAAGGTAAATGGAAAACGAATTAAATGAACTAATAAGGAATTTAGAAAAATGTAAATTATGCAAAGAAAAATTCGGTTTTGAACCTCATCTTATTTTTTTTAGGTAATGTTAATTCTAAAATAGTGCAAATAAGTCAAGCACCTTCAGCTACAGTTCATGAAACATTAAAATCATTTACAGATCAAAGTGGTAAAAAATTAAAATATGAGTGGTATCAAATATCTGGACTCTGTTATCGTTTATGAAGATAACAAATTAGAAGTAATTATGAAATATGATATAGAACTAATGAAAAATTAAAGTTAATAATATTGGAGGAGGAACTTATGAAAGTAGTAACAATATGCGGTAGTATGAAATTTAAAGATAAAATGATGGAAGTTGCTAAAGAATTAGAAATTAAAAATAAATATGTAGTTATTCAATGTGTTTATAGTAATGATAAATTTAATGAAGAAGAACAATCTTTATTAGCAAATTTGCATTATAAAAAAATTGATATAAGTGATGCAATATATGTAGTTAATGTTGATGGTTATATAGGTACATCAACCAAAAAAGAAATAGAATATGCAAAATCATTAAATAAAGAAATTTTTTCTTTAGAATCTTTAAACTACTAAAAATTAAAATAGATTTTGCTATGATTTAAAAATCTATTTTTTTTTATGATATAATATTAAAGTAATAAAAAGAAAGTGATTTAAGTGGACACAAATAGTAAACAAATTCAATGGTTGATACCGATTTATTGCAACCTCTTTGAAAATTCTTGTAAATAAAGGGATTGTGAGATTTTAGATCTTACACGTTTTAGCTTGAAATAGTTAAAATTTGAGTAAAAATGCCAAAAATATCATATTTTTAAAGCTTTTTAATAGAACTATTAATAAGGTGATACCACCATTGCAACCCCTTTTGCAAATAAGTTATTTAATTTTTTATAAAAATACTATAATTAAAAATATAAAAATTACTAAAGGAAGGTGATAATTATGATAGTTATATTTGAAGGATTGGATAATTGTGGAAAAACTACTTTAGTTCAAATGTTAAATAAATATTATTCTAGTATAGAAATAGAAACTGAAATTTCGAAAGAGTTTGAAACTAATATTGGAAAAGAATTAAAAAATATGGCAAAAGAAGGCAAATTAGATCCAATTTTAAAAGCTTATTTATTTGCAACTGATAGATATATAAGAATGAAAGAAATATCTAAACAAGATTTGGAAAGTAAAATAATAATGTTTGATCGCTATGTTCCGTCTGCACTTGCATATAGAATGGCGGAAGGAGTGGATAAAGAATGGGTGTCTAATATTAATTCTATTTTCCCAAAAGCAGATATTGGATTTTTTATTGATATTTCTCCAGAAGAATCAGTTAAAAGAAACACAGATACGAAGTTTAATATAAAAGCAACACCTGAACATCTTAGTAAAGTTAGAAATTCTTATTTATCAATTTTAGATGAAAATAATTTAATATATATTAACGGAATGAGACCAATAGAAGAAATTTTTAATGATGTGTTGTCAAAAATAGAGGAGTATAGAAAAGTAAATGGAAAACGAATTAAATGAACTAATAAGGAATTTAGAAAAATGTAAATTATGCAAAGAAAAATTCGGTTTTGAACCTCATCCTATTTTTTTAGGTAATGTTAATTCTAAAATAGTGCAAATAAGTCAAGCACCTTCAGCGACAGTTCATGAAACCTTAAAACCATTTACAGATCAAAGTGGTAAAAAATTAAAATATGAGTGGTATCAAATATCGGATGAAGAGTTTTATAACCCAGATAATTTTTATATAGCTGCACTTGCACATTGTTATCCTGGTAAAGACAAAAATGGAAATGATAGAATGCCACCTAAAATTTGTTATGAAACATGGATAAAGAAAGAACTTGAACTTATTAATAATGAAATATATGTAATAATAGGTGCTAAATCAGCTAAAACATTCTTTCCAAAAGATAATTTTAATGAATTAATTTTTAAAGATAATTATATTAATGGTAAGTTAGCAATTGTATTACCGCATCCTTCACCACTTAATATTAAATGGTTTAAGGATCATCCCGAATTTATGCAAGATAGAATAATTAAAGTTAGAAAAATAATAAAAACAGTATTGGAGGTAAAATAAATGATAGATTTAAAAAAAATACAAAAAGATGTATATCAAAATAAATTAGATAAAGGTTTTAATGTCACTGATATTAATAAAGAATTTTGTTTAACATATGGAGAGATGGCAGAAGCATATGAAGCGTGGCACAAAAAGAAAGATGATGTTGGTGAAGAAATAGCTGATGTTGTAATATATCTTTTAGGTTTGTCTGAGATATTGCATATCGATTTAGAAAAAGAAATATTAAGTAAAATAAATAAAAATAAGCATAGAGAATACAAAGTTATTGATGGTGTTAATACTAGAGTAAAAGAATATGAAGAATAATATATATTTAGAAACAACATTGTATAGTTATTTTGATAGATATGTTCCAGTTGTTATGATATAGCAAATACAAGTACAAAAAAATTAAAAAAGATAAAAATTTTTTTCTTTAGAATCTTTAAACTACTAAAAATTAAAATAGATTTTGCTATGATTTAAAAATCTATTTTTTTTATATTATAATATTAAA
>CALVVE010000071.1 GCA_944363775.1 uncultured Bacilli bacterium
TTTTTAAGTTCCTGTTAAAGTCGGAATCACTTCTTTTTTAAGTTCCTCTTATAGTGGGAATCACTAGCTTTTTTATTTTGCTACAAGTAGCATTAATATTATATGCAAAAAATGCACAACATAATCACTTATGTGCTTATAATATATCATATTATTTAAAAAATGTCCATAGTTTTATGTTTATTTCAATTTATAATTATAATCTGCTTAAACTTCTTCAAATTGCGAATTATATAATTTAGCATAGAATCCATCTTTTTTTAGTAATTCTTCATGGTTACCTTGTTCTACTATATCACCATGATCCATTACTAATATTAAATCAGCATTCTTAATTGTTGATAATCTATGAGCAATTATAAAACTAGTTCTACCTTCCATTAAGTGATCCATTGCTTGTTGAATTAATATTTCTGTTCTTGTATCAACACTAGAAGTAGCTTCATCTAAAATTAATATTTTAGGATCAGCAAGTATTACACGAGCGATTGTAAGTAATTGTTTTTGACCACCAGAAATATTATCTGTTTCTTCATTTAAAACCATATTATATCCATCTGGTAAAGTTGAAACAAAGTGATCAACACTAGCTGCTTTACAAGCGGCAATTATATCTTCTTCACTAGCATCTTCGGTTCCATATTTAATATTATCTTTAATAGTTCCAGAGAATAACCAAGTATCTTGTAAAACCATACCAAACATTTTTCTTAAATCACTACGTTTAAAGTCTTTTATATCATGACCATCTATTAATATTTTTCCACTATTAACATCATAGAAACGCATTAATAATTTTATCATTGTTGATTTACCAGCTCCAGTTGGACCAACAATAGCAATCTTTTGACCACGTTTTACTTTAGCACTAAAGTCATTAATAATTGTTTTATCTTTATTATAACCAAAGTTTACATGTTCAAATGTAATATTACCATCTAAGTTTACAGTTGAAACTGGTGTAGTTGTTTCTTTTACTTCTTCTTTTTCTTCTAAGAATTCAAAAACACGTTCAGCTGCAGCTGCAGTTGATTGAAGAAGATTAGCAATTTGAGCAAATTGAGCAATTGGTTGATTAAATGATCTAACATATTGTGTAAAAGATAATATATCTCCTACTTCTATTTTATTTTTAATAGTTAAATAACCACCCAATATAGATATAATTACATAACCTAAGTTACCTATAAAAGTCATTATTGGATGCATCATTCCGGAAAAGAATTGACTCTTCCAAGCATTATTATAAAGTTCATCATTAAGTTCATCAAATTTCTTTATAGCTTCATCTTCACCATTAAAAGCTTTAACGATTTCATGACCACCATACATTTCTTCAGCAATACCATTTACATGACCTGTATAATCTTGTACTTTAGTAAAGTATTTTTGACTATGACTTACTACTATTCCAATTAGAGCTAAACCAATTGGAAGTATTACTAAAGTAGAAATAGTCATTAAACCACTTATTGAAATCATCATTATTAATACTCCAATAAGAGTTGTTGCAGAACTTATTACTTGTGTTAAAGATTGACTTAAATTTTGAGTAAGTAAGTCAACATCATTTGTTACAACTGATAATACTTCACCATTAGTTTTTTTATCAAAATAACTCATTGGTAATCTATGTATTTTTTCAGATATTTGTTTTCTAAAACTATACATAACCCGCTCGCTAACTTTTGCCATAATAAAGTTTTGAATAAATGAGAATAGTGCACTAATAATATATAAACATAAAAGTAACAATAATATTCCTTCTACTTTATCAAAATTAATACCACCAGTACCCATTACTTTACCAATTAAACCATTAAATATTTCAGTTGTAACATTACCCATTATTTTTGGCCCAACAATTGAGAAAATTGCCGAACCAATAGCAAATAAGACAACAAGTAATATTCTAAATTTATATTTAGCTAAATATTTAATTAACTTTTTCATTGTCCCATTAAAATCTTTTGCTTTTTCTGGTGCATTAGCATTTTTATTCATTGGACCTTTAGGCATTGTTTAATTCCTCCTCACTAAGTTGTGAAAGTGCAATTTCTTTATATACATCACACTTTTTAAGTAATTCTTTATGTGTTCCCTTACCTACTATTTTACCTTCATTTAAAACAATTATTTGATCAGCATGTAAAATAGTACTTATTCTTTGAGCAACTATTAAAACAGTTTTATCTTTAGTAACACTTTTAAGTTCACTACGAAGTTTAGTATCTGTTTTAAAGTCTAGAGCCGAGAAACTATCATCAAAGATATAAATATCAGGATCTTTAGCAATAGCCCTAGCTATACTTAAACGTTGTTTTTGACCACCTGATACGTTAGTACCACCTTGAGCAATTTCATAATCATATTTACCTGGAAGTGTTTCAATAAACTCAGTAGCTTGAGCAATACGAGCAGCTTCATACATTCTATCATCACTCATATTTGGATCACTATATTTAATATTACTTCTAACAGTTCCAGTAAATAAAACACCTTTTTGTGGTACAAAACCAATCTTAGAGTGTAATTCTTTAGTTTTTAACTTTCTAATATCAACACCATTTACTAAAATACTACCATCAGTTACATCATAGAAACGAGGTATTAAATTAATAATTGTTGATTTACCACTACCTGTTGAACCAATAAAGGCAGTAGTTTTACCTGGCATAGCAGTAAAATTAATATTTTCAACAACATTCTCATCAGCATCTGGATAATGGAATGAAACATTTTTAAATTCTACTACCCCAGTTTTATTAGGATCTTCTTTTGAAACTCTTTTTGGTTCTTTAATAACTTCGTCAGTTTCAATAACTTCGATAATACGACCAGCACTTACACTAGCACGTGGTAAGAGAATAGAAACAATTGAAATCATTAAGAAAGCCATAATTATTTGCATAGTATATTGGATATAAGCCATAATATCCCCTACTTGCATTAAACCATCTTCAATGGCATATGATCCCTTCCATAAAATTACAATAACAACTGTATTCATTGTAAGCATCATAAGTGGCATCATAAGTCCCATTGTACGATCAACAAATAAAATTAATTTACTTAATTTAGTATTAGCTTTATCAAATCTTTCTTCTTCTACTTTTTCAGTAGCAAAAGCTCTTATTACAGGTAGACCACTTAATATTTCACGAGTAACTAAGTTTAATCTATCAACAAAGTCTTGGAACACTTTAAATTTAGGCATAGCAAGAGCAAATAAAACAACTACAATTGATAAAACACACATTACTGCAACAGCAATAATCCAAGCCATATTAGAGTTAGTATTCATACTTTTAATAACTCCACCAATTCCAATAATTGGTGCATAGAAACAAACTCTAAGTAACATAACCATAACCATTTGAACTTGCTGTACATCATTAGTAGTACGTGTAATTAAAGAAGCAGTTGAAAAGTTTTTAATTTCTGTTTTAGAGAAATTCATAACCTTTTCAAAAACATCTTTTCTTAAAGTCTTACCAAGTTTAGCCGCCAATCTTGAACCAAGTAATCCAACAAGAATAGTTGCAGCCATACTAGTTAAAGCAATTCCTAACATTTTTAAACCAGTAATAAAAATATAATTAGTTTGAATACTATCCGTATCTAATCCTACATTTTTATATTCACTACGAACATAATTAACTGCAGCCTGTTCTATAACACTTTCAGGCATTTTAGAAACTTGTTTATTACTTTCTTCTAAATATTTATCACGCGCTTCATCAGGCATCATTTCTAATAGTTCAAATAAAGTTGGTTTCTCTTCAAATTCTATACTCATATTAGAAATCATACTATCAACAATTTTTTCTGAAACTTTTTCATCTTCTAAACTAGATAACATCATCATTGACTTGCCAATAATATTACCTAACTTATCAATTTCAGAATCACTTAAATCTTTAAGTTCATAAACATTTTCTTCTTTTAATATAGGATATTTATCAACTTCACTATTATAAGCTTTATCTTTATCAATAAAAATATAAGCCTTCTTAACAGTCTCAACATCTTTACTATTAGTAAGAAGTAATAACTTATTTAAACTATCCTCACTAATAACTTTAGGTACACTCTCTGTAATACCACCTTGTTGTATTCCAACATTAACAATATTAGAAGTATAATCAGGAAGTGATAAATCACAAACAGCTTGCCCTACTAATAACCCAATAATTACTAGTATTGAAACCCATGATCTTTTTAAATACTTTAATACTTTTAACATAACATCACCTTTCTTTTATAGACCTTTCTATAATACTAACTTGTCTTATATAACGAACTTTAACTTCACTAGGATTATTTAAACTTTTAACTAATGAATGAATTAATAATAATGTAAGCATATCTATAATATCTAATAATTCTTCTTTATCTTCTAAATTATAATTATTAGTATTAATTAAACTTATAAATTCTTCAATATATTTTTTATATTGAACTTTATTTTTTCTAATAAACAAATTATCAGACTTAAAGTTCATATTTAATAATATATGCTTATTAAAATTATTTGTTTTATTTTTACTAACTTTTTTCAATAATTTTTCATAAATATTAATATAAGTTTTAAATATATCTCCATCACTCTTAATTAATTCATCTCTTAAAAATTTAAAATTCTTCTTTAATTGATTTTCTATAACTGTTTCATATAAATCTTCTTTATCAATAAAATACATATAAAAACTTCCCCTAGAAATACCAGCTTCCTTTATTATTTTATTAATTGAAGACTCTGAAAATGAAACTTTAGAAAATTCATTCTTAGCTGCGTTTAATATACTTTGTTTTTTTTCATCACTTAAATTTTTAAATGTTTCAGTTGGCACTCTTTATCACCACCTAATACATTATATATGACAAGTTGTCATATGTCAACACTAAAAAAGACAATTATTTTAAAATTGTCTTAACTACTATTTTATTAT
>CALVVE010000072.1 GCA_944363775.1 uncultured Bacilli bacterium
TGAGCAAAGTTAAGTTTTAATGTTAATTGTTTTGATTCTGAAGGTAGACTTGTTGCACTTTCATCAAATGTTACTATTACTTTAAATGTTATTTCTTGATCTACTGCAAGTCGTGTATATCTAGTTATTCCACTTAATTTAAAAGTTATATCAGTTGGTGCTTTTTCATTGGCTTCATCTATTCCTTCTATACTTTCTAAATAAGCATTTAATTTACCCTTGTTTTGTACCGTTACATTATATTCGGCACTACTTCCTGGTTTATCTAATTGTACTTGGAAGGTTGCAGTAGTTGGAGCAGTAATTTCTTTATTAACTGTAGTTGCCCCATTCATTGCACCTTCCTGTATATCAGTAAATACTACTTTAAAATCACTAGTAATGTTTGAAGTACCATTTATTGTTAAATACTGACTTAATGCTGAATAACCAATAGTCATACCTACTAACATTACTATTAAAATTCCTAAAATTATGTTTTTTCTTCTTACAGAACTTCTGTACATATTAACACCACCCTCTAGTATTAATATTAAAATAATATTTTGGTTTTGTCAAGATACTTTTTTGTCTTATTTTCGAGTTTACAAAAAAATCATCATGACGATGATTTTTAAAATTATTTTATAATTAATTTATTATCTTGTACATCAACAATAACTTTTCTATTTTTAGTAATTTCTTCTTTTATAATTGATGTAGCAAGTAAAGTTTCTAAGTTACGACTTACATAACGTTTGATTGGTCTAGCCCCATATCTTACGTCATAAGAATTATTTATGATAAAATCTTTTGCTTTATCTGTTAATTCAATTTTAATGTTAAGATCATTTAAACGTGATTCAACATCTTTAATTATCTTATCTAAAATACTATAAACTACTTCTTTAGAAAGTGAATTAAAGATAATTATTTCATCTATACGATTTATAAATTCTGGTTTAAATGTATGATGTAATTCTTCCATAACTAATTCATTAGCATTTTCTTTTTCTTCAAGAATATATTCACTACCTAAATTTGATGTCATAATAATAATAGTATTTTTAAAGTCAACTGTTCTTCCTTGGGAATCAGTAATTCTTCCATCATCTAGGATTTGTAAAAGAATATTGAATACATCACGATGAGCTTTTTCTATTTCATCAAATAGTATTATACTATATGGATTACGACGTACTGCTTCTGTAAGTTGTCCTCCTTCATCATAACCTACATAACCTGGAGGAGCGCCAACTAAACGTGAAACTGAATGTGGTTCCATATATTCACTCATATCAATTCTAACCATATGGTTTTCACTATCAAATAATTCATAAGCTAGAGTTCGTGCAACTTCGGTTTTACCAACCCCTGTTGGTCCTAAGAAAATAAATGAACCAATTGGTCGATTAGGATCTTTAATTCCTGCACGAGCACGTATTATTGCTTCACTAACAAGTTTTAAAGCATCGTCTTGACCTTTAACACGAAGTTTCATATGTTCTTCTAGATTTAATAGTTTTTCTCTTTCCCCACTTACTAATTTAGCAATTGGAATATTTGTCCATTTAGAAATAATAGCTGCAATATCTTCTTCTGTTACTGTATCACTTAATATTTTTGAACTATCTTTTTTTCTAAGTTCATTTAATTCGTTTTCTAATTTTGGTAAAGTACCATGACGAAGACGAGCTGCTGTTTCTAAATCATAATTATTTTCTGCTTGTTCTAAAGCAAATTTAGTTTTTTCTATTTCTTCTTTTTTCTTATTAATATTTTCATTTACTTTCTTTTCTTCTTCCCAAGCACTTCTTAATTTAGATTCTTCTTCTTTTAATTTAGAAATTTGTTCATTTATTACTTTAACACGATCACGACTACGTTCATCTTTATCTTTCTTTATTGCTTGAAGTTCTATTTGTAAACGCATAATTTTACGAGTTAATGTATCTAGTTCAGTTGGAACTGAATTCATTTGTACTTTTAAAGTTGCACAAGCTTCATCTACTAAGTCAATTGCTTTATCTGGTAAGTAACGATCTGTTATATAACGATTAGATAAAGTACTTGCAGCAATTAAAGCACTATCTTTAATATTAACTCCGTGATATACTTCAAATCTTTCTTTTAAACCACGAAGTATAGTTACAGTATCTTCAACATTAGGTTCACTAACTTTTACTTTTTGAAAACGACGTTCTAAGGCTCCATCTTTTTCAATATATTTACGATATTCATTTAAAGTTGTAGCCCCAATACAATGAATTTCACCACGAGCAAGCATTGGTTTTAACATATTACCTGCATCCATTGCTCCTTCCATTCCACCAGCACCAACAATCATATGAATTTCATCAATAAACATGATTATTTCACCATTTGATTTTTTTATTTCTTTTAAAATAGCTTTTAACCGTTCTTCAAACTCACCACGATATTTAGCTCCAGCAATTAAAGCTCCCATATCAAGCTCCCAAATTGTTTTATTTTTTAAACTATCTGGTACATCACCTTTAACAATACGATTAGCAAGTCCCTCAACGATAGCTGTTTTACCTACACCTGGTTCACCAATTAAAACCGGATTATTTTTGGTTTTACGAGATAAAATACGAGTAATACTTCTGATTTCTTCATCTCTCCCAATTACGGGATCAATTTTACCATTTTTAGCATCATCAACAATATTACGACCATATTTTTCTAAAACGTTTTCTAAGTTTTCTGCATATGGATTTTGTCCATTCATATTATCACCCCCAAATATACTCACTTAAAAACAAGTACATTATAGCACTTGTTTTAGCACTTGTCAAGGATGAGTGCTAATTTTGAAATTTGTTTGTATATTTTCACTCATTCTTGTAATACATGTTTCTATATTTCTTAAATTAAACATTATCCATGCTTCCCAATTTTCTTGATTTGGATTCATAGCTATTTTAGCAATTAAAGATCTATAATCACTTGAAAAGGCATAATACTCTTGTGACATAGCAAGTAGTGGTAAAGTATAATTAAAATCATAAATATTATTAGTATTTAATAAAAAATAAGCTGATTGAACTATACGACAAACTCTTGTATTACCATCATAAAATGGTTGAAGAATGGCAATTAATGCATGTACTATAATCGGATGTACAAAACAATCAAACTCTTTATTATGATATTCTTCATTATTTATAAAATCTAAAATTTTTTTTAGACTAGGTAATATTTTTTCAGAAGATGGTGGTCCATATTGAATAACTGGTTTATTATCTACCCAACCACCTACCCAAGCTAAATCTTTTCCACGAAAATTATTAATTTTTTCTAAAGAGATATTATCTTTATTTATTGCACCATCCATTATTATTTTATGAACAAATTTTATATTATAAGTACTTAATGGTTTATCACTTAATACTTTTTTTACTATATAATCAATTGAATCTTTTCTTACATTTTCATCAGTCATACTATTTATAATTAATTCATAATCTTTCTTTTCAATCAATTGAGTTACTAATATTTCATCCAATTTTAAAGCTTCTAAAAATAATTTTTGCTGTTTCTTATTTAATTGTTTTATTTGTTCTAAATACTCTTTATATTCATCTAAAACATAAATCATTTCATTAATTATTTTTTTATTAAAATATATATTAGAAATACTATCTATAATTTTATCCATATCAACTTCTTTTTCTTTTAATTCTTTTTCAGCTTTTTTTATTTCTTCATTTGTTAACATAATAATCCTTCTCTATAAAATTTCTTCTAAAGATGTAATAACTGGAAATTCATGAACTCTTGCATGATCATCAAATTTTATACCTATTCCACCATGTTCTTTCCATTCTTTTAAATTTTCTGTATAATCATCAATTAATATTGCATCTTTAGGATTAACTACTTCTGTTTTAGAAAATTCTTTTGGAACTAAAATTATTGATAATTCTGGAATATGTTTTTTTAAAAAACGAATTTTAGAAACACCTTCTCTATAACAAACAATATGTGTTAAAACATTTACTTCATATTGTTCACTTTTGATAATCTTTTTGATATTTTCTAAAGAATTATTAATTTCCGGAGTAATATCTAAAGTTTTATCCCAATCTAATACTTCATAAAAGGCTCTTGCTTCAACTGGGTTATATTTATCAATTCCTTGTTTATCCATTATTTCATATGTTGTTTTTATTGAATCTAAAATAACACCATCAAAATCTATATATAATTTTTTCATAACTCACCTCAAGATAAGTACATTATAACATATTTTAAAATATTTTCTAAATTAAAAAGATCAGACTGGCTGATCTTTTAGAATTACATCATATCTTCTAGTTTTTTATTTGCCTTATGCACTACTTTGTTTGTTACTTTATTCATTTCTTTCATTACAGGCTTATTATATTTTTGGTATGCAAGAACACATGCACCACCTAACATCATAAGAGCGATATCTCTACCCATTTTCATCATAATCACCTCGCGCTAAAAAATATGATCTGTATGTTTAATAACATACATTTTTATTTTGTAACAAAGTTTAGAAATTATTCAAAATTCTTTCCTTTAAATGTGTTTTTCTAGCATATTCATTATTATTTCGAACAGCAGTTACAAAAGCCATTGGTTCACCAATTAAAATTAATTTTCTCTTAGCACGTGTTACAGCTGTATAAATTAATTTACGATATAGCATTCTAAAATAACTTTTTGTCATTGGTAATATTACACATTCAAATTCACTACCTTGTGATTTATGAATACTAATAATAAAGCCATGTTTTATTTTATTAAAATCTTTTGGTAAATATTTAACAACTAAACCATCATAATCAACATATATTTCGTTTTTATGGGATTTAGTTTTATAAGCATAATC
>CALVVE010000073.1 GCA_944363775.1 uncultured Bacilli bacterium
TTTATTCCTGATGGACTAGTACTTTCTTTTGACACACTTATTGTTCTTGTTGTACTTGTCCAACTTGTACTTCCTCCAGTTATGGTTGGTGCGATTGGTGTACTTGAATCTATTTTATCTACTGTAAAACTGGCTGCTGTTACTATATTTACTCCATCTCTTACTCTTGCGATTATTGTTCCGTTTTTTGTAAATTTAACTTCTTCTGTTGTTCCACTTTCTACTGTTATCCATTCATCTCCACCATCTATAGAGTATTCATATATAAAGTTTAATTGTCTTTCTGGATAAGTTACTGTAACTGTTTTCTTTGTTGCCCATCCTGTTGTATTTATATTATATGTAGGTGTTAATATCTCACTTGTTGGTATATTAAATGAATCACTTGTTGTTACTAATCCTACATTATTTGTAACTCTTACTTTTATATTATAATCTCCTGTTGTTAATCCTGTAAAATTATATGTATTACTTTTTCCATTATCTATCCATGAAGAACCATTACCTTTACTAAATTCATATTTACTTATTCCTGATTCATTATCTATTCCTGTAGCCGTTACTTCTATTGAATTACTTGTTATATTTTTTGTTTGTACACTTACATCTGTTGGCGCTGTTTTATCTACTTTTACTATTTGTGAGTTGCTTACTTCACTTTCTGTTCCTACATTATTTACTGCTTTAAAATATACATAATTTTGTCCTTGGGTAGATATTGTTACTTCTTTTATATTTGCCCCTAAATCTATCCAATTTTCTTTTCCTGTTAGACTTGCACTACTTGTTATACAATATTTATAATTTTTTATTCCTGATAGTGACGTTGATTCGGTTGTTACTGTTATTGTTCTTGAATCTTTTGTCCATTCATTACTTCCACCACTTATGGTTGGGGTTGTTGGAGCTTTACTATCTACTTTTGTTATTTGATAAGTATCTGTTACTATTTCATTTACTCCATCACTTAATTTAGCTTTTATACTTCCATTTTCTGTAAAGTTTATCATCTTTGTTGTTTCATTTGTTAGTTTTTCCCAATTTCCACCATCATTTAAGCTATATTCTTTTACAAAATCGCTTTGTTCATTAGAATACATAATTGTTGCCGTTTTTACACTTGCCCATATATCTTCACTTGGATTTATTACTATTTCTGGCATTGGCATTGGTTTAGTATTTGTTGTTAAAGTATTTGAAGTATTTATTAAATCTTCACCATTAGTACACTCTACTTGAATTTGATATTCTCCTGTTTTTAATCCTGTGAATGTATATGTTTCATTCCCGATTATCCATTCACCGTTATTAATACGATACTTTTGTGTTTTTATTCCAGACTCATCATCTCGACAATTTGATTTTACTGTGATAGCATTAGTTTTAATGTCTGTTATTTCTGGAGACACTTGTGGAGGAGTCATATCCCCTTCACCACTTGCACTTTTTTCAAATACTAATTCTAGATGTAACTCTTCACCTTCTAATGGATATGTTTCTACCCCTTCTTTAGCAGTAACTTCTACCTGAAATGTCTTATTTGAATTTCCAGGATATTCATCTCCTATTTCAATTCCAACTAAAGTATAAACTAAATCTCCCGTATTAGCTTCATCTATTCCTTTTATTTCCTTTAATACTGCCGTTAATTCCCCATAATTAGTTACAGTTATATCATAAGTTGCTTTACCACTTTTTTCAATTATTGTAGAACTAAAATCAGCTTTTAATCTATCAACAATATTTCCTTTGTTATTAACTGCATTTTCAAAACTAACTCCTGTTACATTACTTATCATAATATTCCAATTTGTTTTTATTTTAGCAGTCCCATTTATCTTTAAATTAATTGCCATTAAAGAATATCCTACTGTCATTGTTGAAATAACAATAGCTAGTATAAACATAATTATTTTAGAATGAAATAAACTTTTATTTCTTCTCCTTCTCATAAGTATTCCCCATTCTTTTTACCTTACTAACACAATTATAGATAATATAAAATATAAAGTCAATATAAACGGGATTAAAAATATATTAAAAAACACATTTTTATGAATGTGTTAAATTGTTTCTTAATTTACTTAATATTTTTTGTTCTTTACGAGATATTTGTACTTGACTAGTATTTAGTTCACGTGCAAGTTCACTTTGGGTTTTATTATATAAATATCTTTTATATATTAATTCTTTTTCATCATCAGGTAAATTATTTAATTCATATTTAAGGTCTAATAACATATCTATATCTTGTTTTTTATCCCCAATTAATTCATGGTATGTTATTTCTTTTCCATCACTATTAATTGGTTCTTCCATACTTTGAACAGCATTTCTTGCATTTAATGCACTTACTACTAAATCTTCACTAACATTTATAGCCTCAGCAATTTCTTTAGTAGTAGGTGTCCTATTTAATTTTTGAATTAATAAATAATATACTTTTTCAATTCTTAAATTAAGTTTATTAATATCTCTACTTATTTTAATATTTTTATCCTCACGAACTAATTTTTTCATTTCACCTAAGATATAAAAATAAGCATAACTACTAAATTTAGTTCCTAAATCTTTATTAAAGTTTTTATAACTTTCAATTAATCCTACACAACCCACTTGAAATAAATCTTCTTTATTTTTATAATATGGAAATTTTTGTGCGATTGCCCATATTAAAGATTCATATTCTTTTATTAAATTTTCCATAATCCCCCCTAATTTTGATGTAATAAAATAAGTTCATCTTTTATTTCATTCATATATGAAATTATTTTACTTTTTTTTAATTTTCTTTTAACAACACCTCTATTTACTCCACAAACGAAACCAACACCTCCTTTATTTTTTATTAATTGATATTTATTCCATAGAAAATTAATTCCATAGTTATCAATATTTTCTAATTCTTCTAAATTAAATACTACACAACTCATTCCTGTATTTAAAACTTCTTCTAAATTTTCTATTTCATTTCCTTTAATAGTATTATTACATAGGTTTCCAATAAACCGAATAAATAATACTCCCTTACGATATTCCATATTAATTTCTAACATTACCCTCACCTATTAAAAGATTAACACAACAAAAATTATCTTTCTAGTAATTCGACAAAACTAGAACTTTTTTTTAAACAACAAAAAAAGACTTATTTTACAAGTCCTTTAGTATTCTTATTTGCACTTACTTTTGTAACTTCTACTTGGTTTAACAAATCATAATTATACACTTCATTATCTTTTAAATCATCAATAATTAAATTATAAACATTCTTAGTATAATTATCTTTGACTTCAGTAAAGAAATTAACATATGGTGTTTCACTAGTTAAATCAGTGTGATATTCTACTTTTACAAAATCACTATAATAAGATAATTCAACAACTACTTCACCATCTTTTAAACTATTATCTTCCACTACTCTAAAATCACTATCATAAATATAGAAATTAGTTACTTTATTAATATCAGTTAAAACAACTGCATCTTTTTTTACATTAAGTTCATCATTAGAAAGATTATTGTGATAATGCAAATTCATAGCATAATCAAAAGTCATTACACTACCAACTGAAATTAAAACAATACTTATAATTAATGGATAAAAAGTTATTTTTTTCTTTTTAAAAGTAATATTTGTTATTATTGTTGTAAGAATTATTAATAAAGATAAAATACCAAGTGTTAAAACATCAATTGAAATAAATGGTAACCCTTTAATTGTATAATAAACTAAAATAGCAAAACCAATACAAGTTCCAATAATTAAACACCATAGTGGTAATAAAATAAATAAAATTACAAATATTTTTACCATAATCATAATAGCACTAGCAATACCATTACCTCTTTTTTCTTTAATAACTTTATTTTTCTTTTCTTTTGTAATTACATCTTTTTTATTACTTTTTTCTTTAGATTTTTCTTCTCTTTTTAAATCTTTTTTACTATCATAATTTATATATTCTTTAAACATTGAAATTATAATTAAACCAGCAACACAAAGATATAATATACCAATTAAAAATACCCAAATAATATTTAAAACAGTACTTAATGGGAAAAAGAATGAAGTTAAAATCCCAGTACCAATTGCCATAATTATTTTAAATGGAATAGTTGCGACAGCAAGTATTAATAGTGTAATTAAACCTTTAATAACTAATTCAGTTACTAATTCAATACTTAATTCATGACCACTTTCTTTTAAATCATCATTAATTTGTCTAAACATATCGGCAACATATTCAGAACTTGTTTTAATAAATTTATTAAAACTATGTCCAAGTTCACTAGAAGCATTTTTAAACTTATCTTCATCTTTCATATAATCAGTATTAATTTTATAAGCACTTAATATTTCTTTTACTAGTTCATCTATATTTCCAAAATCTTCAATTGCCTCTTCTTCACTTTTTCCATGTTTAATTTTTTCATTTAAAGTATCTTTATATTCATTAATAATATCTTCTCTTTCACTTGCATCTAAAACTTCTAAACGTTTTTCTAATTCTTTAAAAAATTTATCCTTACTCATTTTCTTCACTCTCCTCAATAAATTTATTAACCGAATCTTTAAAACTTAACCAATTTTCTTTTAATTCACCCATTCTCTCTTTTCCTAATATAGTAAGTTTATAATACTTCCTTGGTGGTCCTTCTGTTGATTCTTCTAAATAAGTTTCAAAATATTTTTCATTAGTAAGTCTTTTTAATAAAGGATAAATTGTTCCTTCATTAACATCAACTATTTTAGATACGCAGGCAACTAATTCATATCCATACATATCTTTTTTATTTACAGATAAAAGAACAATTAATTCTAATACTCCCTTTTTAAATTGTGTGTTCATAACTCACCTC
>CALVVE010000074.1 GCA_944363775.1 uncultured Bacilli bacterium
GGGAAGGTAAACCAACGATGAGTATTGGTTTACATGATGATTTATGGAAATTGGGTAAAAAAAGTATATGTGCATTACGTGAACCTTCTTTAGGGCCTGTATTTGGTATTAAAGGAGGAGCTACTGGTGGAGGGTATGCCCAAGTTTTACCAATGGAAAAAATTAATTTACACTTTACTGGTGATATGCATGCTTTAACTAGTGCTAATAATTTACTTTGTGCCGCTATTGATAATCATATTATGCAAGGAAATCTTTTAGGCATTAATCCTGAAAGGATTGTCGTTCCTAGATGTTTGGATATTAATGATCGAGCTTTAAGAAATATTGTTATTGGTATGGGAAAGAATAACGGTGTTGAAAGAAATGATCATTTTGTTATTACCGTAGCTACTGAACTTATGGCAATATTATGTTTAAGTAAAAGTTTAAGTGATTTAAAAACTAATATTGGTAATATGATGATTGGTTATAATTATGATGGTAATCCTATTTATGTACGTGATTTAAAAGTTGAAGGTTCTATGACTGTATTACTTAAAGATGCGATTAACCCTAATCTTGTACAGACTTTAGAACACAATCCAGTCTTAATTCATGGAGGACCTTTTGCCAATATTGCTCATGGTTGTAATTCAATTATTGCAACTAAACTTGCTTTAAAATTAGGTGACTATGTTGTTACAGAAGCTGGTTTTGGCTCTGATTTAGGAGCTACTAAGTTTTTAGATATTAAATGTCGTAAAGCTGGTATTTATCCATCATTAATTGTTTTAAATACAACAATACGTAGTTTAAAATATAATGGTGGTGTTAAAAAAGATGAAGTTTTAGAAGAAAATTTAGACGCTTTAAAAACTGGTATTGTTAATTTAGATGCTCATCTTAACTTATTATCTAATTATACTAATAATGTAATTGTTTGTATTAATCATTTTATTAAAGATAGTGAAGAAGAAATTAGGTTTGTTAAAAATTATGTTGAAAATAAAGGTTATAAATGTGTTGTAAGTAAAGCTTATGAATTAGGGGGAGTTGGTTCTATTGAACTTGCTCGATGTGTAATTGAAAGTGTAGAAAAGTGTGAACCAAGAGTTTTATATGAAGTTAGTGATTCTTTAGAATCTAAAATTAGAATTATGGCTAAAAAAATAATGAATAGTGAAGTTACTTTTAGTGATAAAGCTTTAGAAGATATTAAAAACATTGAAAAGAGTAATTTAGATAAATATCCTATTTGTATTGCTAAAACACCATATTCTATAACTGATGATGCCAAAAAGTTAGGATATCCAAAAGACTCTAATGTCTTAGTAAGAGAATTAAAAGTTCAAACTGGAGCTGGCTTTATTGTTGTATATATGGGTAATATTATGACAATGCCTGGACTTCCTAAAGAACCTAATTTACTTAAAATAGATATTGATGATAATAATGAAATAGTTGGACTATTTTAGGAGGATTATGACAAAAAATACTATTATTTTTAGATTAAGCAGTATGGATTTTGAACAAATATATTTATATTTGTATGAAAAAAATAAATTAAAAAGACTTGTAACTATACCTAAAGATAATTATAAAAAATTTGAAAATTTAGTAGTATATTTTAATAAATTTAAATATATTATGAATAGTGATTTAATTAATATAACTTATTTAGATGATAACCGAGGAGTAATATTTAATTGTAATAACGGAAGAATAATATATGAGAATACATGTTTTAATTTAAATGATGAACTTTATTTATATCTTTATAATAGTTTGAGTGAAAAAAATTTACATTTACTTAAAAAACGACACAATAATTAGTGTCTTTTTTTTATAATAATCATGGTGATAATATGCGTCTATATCTTGATCTTATTTTCTTCTTAAATACAGCTTTTGATTTTCTATTATTAATTACAGTTTCTTATTTATTACATCGTAATGTTAAATTTATAAGATTAATACTTGGTTCTTTATTTGGTGGTTTAACTATATTTTTCTTGTTTATTAACTTAAATTCATTTGAATTATTTATTTATAAGTTTTTAGTAAGTATTATTATGATTTTAATAACTTTTAGTTATAAGAATATTAAATATACTTTAAAAAACATATTTTATTTATATTTAACAAGTATTGTTTTAGGGGGCTTTTTATATTTTTTAAATACACAATTTTCATATAAACAAGTAGGATTAGTATTTTATTATAAAGGCTTAAGTATTAATTTTATATTTTTAATAGTTTTTTCACCAATTATTTTATATTTATATGTTAAACAAATTAAATGGTTGAAAGAAAATCGTAATTATTATCACACTCTAAAAATTCATTTTGATGATTTAGTTATAACTGGTACTTGTTTTTTAGATACTGGTAATAATGTTGTTGATCCATATTTAAATCGTTCGGTTATTATTTTAGATAAAAGAAAATTTATTTATGATTTAAATCGTTTTAAAATGATTTTAGTTCCAATTACAACAGCCAATAGGTCTAGTATGATTAAGTGTTTAGTTCCGAGTAAAGTAGAAGTAGATGATAAAGAAGCAAAAAATGTTTTAATTGGATTATTAGATGAAGAAATTAAGATAGATGGTGTTGATGCGATTATTTCACTTAAAGTAATGGAGGGGTTATGTTAAGAAAAATTATTGCGTTAATAAAAAAAGTTTTAAGTAATTCAGGTCTTTATTATATTGGAAGTAGTGATATATTACCGGAACCACTTTCTAAAGAAGAAGAAGTTAAATATGTATTAAAAAGTATGGAAGGTGATGAGCAAGCACGAGCAAAGTTAATTGAACATAATTTACGTTTAGTAGTTTTTTTAGCTAAGAAATATGAGAATACAGGGGTTGATTTAGAAGATTTAGTTAGTATTGGAACAATTGGTTTAATTAAAGGGGTTGGTACTTACAAATTAGATAAAAATATTAAACTGGCAACTTATGCATCTAGGTGTATTGATAATGAAATATTAATGTTTTTAAGAAAAAATAAAAAAAGAAGAGGAGAAGTTAGTTTTGAAGATAGTTTGTCTTTTGATGCTGAAGGTAATGAACTTAGATTAGAAGATATATTAGGTACGGAGGATGATATTGTAACTAAGGGGTTAGAAAAGGAAACAGAGAAAAAACTTTTATACCAAGAAATAGAAAAATTAAGTGGTCGTGATAAGCAAATTATGATTTTAAGATATGGGCTTTATAATAAACCAGAAATGACCCAAAAAGATGTAGCTAATTTACTAAATATTAGCCAGTCTTATATTTCAAGAATTGAGAAAAAAATAATAAGAAGACTTAAAAATATTGTAAAACTATAGAATATTACCTTTAAATGTTTAAATTTGTCGAAATATCTTGACAAATTTGCTTTTTTATATTACCATAGCAAACCATAAGGTGAAGATAATGCCCAAAATTAGAAAGGATGTTTAAATGTGAAAAAAAGTAACAATATTAAAATGTATTTATATTGCATTTCATTAGTTGTGGTTTTTCTCACTATGACATTCTTTTCTTATACCACAAGCATGAGAAATAATGTTTCTAATGATTTATCTAAGATTAATTCTAATGTAGAAAATGTATCTACTAAAGAAGAACCAACTGATAAAAAATTAGATTTACCTTCTTTTTCACCTGATGTTGATTTAGAATATTATAGAGAATATTATAACAACGAAGAAGTAATTGCAAGATTAGAAATACCTAATGTATTTAATCTTATAATTACTAGAACAAGTGATAATGAATATTATCTTAATCATTCAATCAACAAAAAAAGTGACATCAAAGGAACAGAATTTATGGACTATCGAGTTACACCATATAGTAAACAAATAAACATTTATGGTCATAATTCTTTAGTTTATGATCTTCCGTTTAAGAAACTTGAAAATTATTTAGATGAATCTTTCTATAACAATAACAAATATATTCTTTTACAACATGACTCTGGAAGAAGGATATATCAAATCTTTTCGTTTAAGAGAGTTACAACTGATTATGAACATATGAATGTAACTGCAGACGGAGACGATTTTGTTAATCATTTAAATATTTTAAAAGATAATGCAATATATACAACTGATGTTACTTTTGATAAGAATTCAAATATTATTGTACTTCAGACATGTACAAATGATAATGATAATTCTTATTATATTTTATGTGCTATTGAAATATAAAGGAGATGTTATGATGAAAGAAAAAGTAAAATTTTCAATATTTGCACTTAGTTTATTTCTAGTTACAGTACTTTTATTTGTTGTTAGTTTAACAACTAACAGTAATGTAGTAGTTACTAGTAATTCTATTACAAAAGGAAATGGTTTAGAAGTAAATGCAGTAAATAATAAAAGAATAGATTACGTTTGGGGACCATCTGCAACAAAAGTTTTCAATTCAAAAGAAGAAGCTTTAATTTATGCATCTGAAGTTGAAAAAGAACACCAAGAATTAAAGGAAAAAGTTGAATTAGATGGTGGAGAATATGTTTATGAGGTAAAATTAACTGATAAATCTACAAATAATGTAATTGTAGAAAAATTTACTTCATTTGAAGAATTACAATTATATATTGAAGAAGTAACAAATGATTTTGATAATAATATTATTATAAATAATATTGAAGTTATTCCAAGTTTTGAAGTATATAAAGATAATTTCTATGGAACATTTAAAACTTATGAGTTAGCTCAAAGTGAGTTAAATAAATATATTGAAAAAATAGAAGAACAATAT
>CALVVE010000075.1 GCA_944363775.1 uncultured Bacilli bacterium
TATTTGAATAAATATTATAATTAAATAATAAAAAATCAAGGGTCTAGATGAACTCACTTCGTTCGCCCTTGATTTTTTATTAAAAGAATAGTTCTTTTTATGATGTCTCCTAAATGGGGTTCACATCACGATTCCTTTTTTTTTGTTGAATTAAATGTGTAATTTTTAAAAGTATCTTTCGTGGTGTAAAACGTGTTAAAAAAATAGATATTTTCATAGTAATTCCAGGTATTATAATTAACTTTTTCTTAAGTAGCTTATCTACAGAATATTTAGCAACATCATAACTATTTAACCCTTTTAAACTAAATCTAACACCAGCTACTTTATTAAATTCCGTATTTACTGGACCAGGACATAAACAACTAACTACTACTTTACTTTTTTTACTTCGTAGTTCTTCATATATAGCCTCTGTTAAATGAAGAACATAAGCTTTACTTGCATAATATGTTGCCATTAATGGTCCTGGCATAAATGCTGCACTTGATGCAACATTTAAAATATAACCATAATCTTTTTTTACAAAATCTTGTAAAAATAATTTAGTTAATATATGTACTGTTTTAATATTTAAATCAATCATTTTTAACTCTTTATTTAAATCTGTTTTCCAAAAATTGTCAATTAACCCAAAACCAGCATTATTTATTAAAATATCTATATTTTCTTTTTTTACTTGATTATATAATTCATAACAATTCTTTTCATCAGATAAATCTAAGGAAATTATTGTTACTTTAGTATTCAACTCTTTTTTTAATTGTTCTAATTTTTCTTCACGTCTAGCAACTAAAATTAATTCATATTGTTTTTTAGCAAATACACGTGCCATATCAGCTCCAATTCCACTAGAAGCTCCTGTTATTAGTACTTTCATAAAATCACCATATTAATTATAATATAACTATTTTAAATAAACAATAAAAAAATATAGAGATGAATAAAAAATCTATATTTTCTTTAATTGTAAACCATTTTTATTTTTTAAAACATTTTCTAAATAATTATAAAATATATTAATACTTTTATATATTATATTTGACTCTACATTTAATTCATCATTATCAATATGTATATTATTTTTAAGAAAAATACTATTAATAAAATACTCTAACATAGAATTTTCTGTTGAAATAATATAATATAAAATATTTGGGCTAAAAGAATGTCGATTTTCTAAATAAATAACTGATTTCATCAATAATAAATAATTAAAGAACTCTTTTTTATCAAAAGCTTCTTCAACAGTAATTTTCTTACCATTCGACATATTATAATTATAATTAATTACATACCAAACATGTGCGAATAAAATTTTATTTTTTAAAGTCACATCTTCAATAAGTTCATTATTTTTTAAATCCATAACTGTTGATTCAGTTAATTCTTCTCTAATATTATCAATAATTTGTGACTCTAAAAAGTTATTATTTCCCTTATTCAGTAATAATTCAAAATCATTATTTAAAATATTAACAATTTTATATTTATAAGGATCTATACAATCTTTTAGTTCATTAAACGAATTTTGTAAATAACTCAGGTATGAATCCCCCACAATATCTATCTCCTTTTTTCTTTATCTAATGATAAATTAATTAAATCTAATAACATATTATAATTATTAATCATTTCATTCAATTTATTTTCATTCAAAAGTTTATAATTCTTCATAATTTCTATTATGTTATTATCAATATGATATGTTGAAACTATTTCAATATCTAATCCATCAAAAATGTAATTAGCTATGTTAATGTTATCCTTCTTCAAAGTGCTTAATATTTTAAATATAAAACATATATCAATAACATCTATATTATTAATTAAATGATTTAATATAGCATTAGTAGTATAATCTAAACTATTATTATCAATAAAACATTTTAAGCTTTCAATATTTAACTTTACTAAAATATTAATTATTTCATTTCCATTGTATAATTCAATTTGTTCTATTTTCATAAAAAATTCCCTCTTCGCGAGCTGTATTATATCACATATATAATATTTTTACAAATTGACATATCATTACAGTTATCTATCAATTTTGTTACTTTTTATTAATATTTTTTCTTTTTGAATAAAGTTTTTTATAAATTTGTAATTTTCTTCAAAATGAGGTATTAATTTTAAAAATTTATAATTAATTTCATCATAGTCTAAGTCAATAAGAGTTTTAACAGCATCCGCATTTAATAATAATCTCTTTTCAATCTTAATATATTTTATTATTTCTTGAAACAAATCATTCTTTTCATAACTCATGAAATATTCTCTATCTTTATTAGTATTTTTCCAATTAAGTAATGATTCAAATAATTCATCATTATTATTATATTTTAAAATTCTATATAACTTTGGATATATAGCAACTTTTGCTTTTATATAGTGATCATAAATTTTACCAGTTATAGTAACAGGAATACTACTTCTTTTTTCAGTTACACCTAAATAAATAACTTTATCACCATTACTTCTTTTTAAAGCTTCATTTTTGTAATCATAAGTATCAGCACAAAATTCAATATTTATAATTTTATTATATTTATCCTTTAATTCTTCATTAAATTTATTAATTTCTTCTCTATTTATATCAAATTTATATTCGTATAAAGCACCATTTTCTATTGTTAACATATGTCCTCCCCAAAAAAAAGATGCTTATTTAGCATCTCCTTCAACTAATTCTAAAATAGCCATTTGCGCATCGTCACCTTTACGCTCATCCATTTTAATAATTCTTGTATAACCACCATTTCTAGTAGCATAACGAGTAGCTAAATCATTAAAGATTTTATCTACTGTTTTTTTATCATTATGTAAGAAAGCAAGTGCTTTACGACGTGATACTAAAGAACCATTTTTTCCATAAGTAATCATTTTATCAACAAACTTACGAGTTTCTTTAGCACGTGTTAATGTTGTAACAATTCTTTCATTATTAACAACATCTTTAACTTGACTAGCTAACATACTTCTTCTATGTTTATTTGTACGACCTAATTTTCTATAAGCCATAGTAATCCTCCTAACTATTAATCTTCATCACGGAATTTAAGACCCATATCTTTAATTTTATCCATAACTTCTTTTAAAGATTTCTTTCCTAAATTACGAATTTTCATCATTTCTAATTCAGTTTTTTCAGTTAAATCCCCTAATGTATTAACACCAGCACGTTTTAAGCAATTGTAAGCACGTACTGAGAAGTCTAAATCTTCAATAGAAGTTTCTAACTTCTTCAATTTACTATCTTCTTTTTTAGCATTCATAATACCTGTTGTATCTGCTATTTCACTTAAATTAGTTAAGATATTTAAATGTTCAATTAAAATCTTAGCACCTAAAGCCATTGCTTCTTCAGGACGTAATGAACCATTTGTATGTACTTCCATAACTAATTTATCATAATTAGCGTCTTGACCAACACGAGCTGACTCTACTTCATAACTGATTCTTTCAATTGGTGAATAAAGAGCATCGATAGGTATATAACCTAACTTTGTGTTTTCTGTATACTTCTTATTTTCATTTGATGGTACATAACCACGACCAGTTGCAACTAACATTTCCATATTAAGTTTACCACCTTTAGAAATAGTTGCGATTACTTGATCTGGATTAATAATTTCAACATCAGCATCTGTTTCAATATCTGCAGCTGTTACAACACGTTCTTCATTAACTGAAAGACGAATTGTTTTAACTCCTTCACCATTTGATTTTACAACTACATTTTTTAAATTAAGAATAATAGTTGTTACATCTTCAACGATACCATCAATAGTTTGGAATTCATGAGCCACACCATCTATGTAAACAGCAACAATTGCACTACCTGGCATACTAGATAACATAACTCGACGAAGTGCATTTCCTAATGTTGTTCCAAATCCTCTTTCTAATGGTTCTAATTCAAATTTACCATAATTACTTGATTCAATGTAATCAGTAATTTTATATACTGGCTTTTCAAAGTTTAACACTTTAACACACTCCTTTTCTTTTATCCACGTGGACGTTTTGGTGGACGACATCCGTTATGAGGAACAGGTGTCTCATCAGTAATTGATGTAATTTCAAGACCAGCTGTTTGTAATGAACGAATAGCTGTTTCACGTCCTGATCCTAGTCCTTTTACAAATACTTCAACTTTTTTCATACCTGCTGCAAGTGCAGATTTACCAGCTGCTTCAGCAGCCATACCAGCAGCAAATGGAGTTGATTTTTTACTTCCTTTAAATCCTAAAGTTCCAGCACTAGCCCAACTAATAGCATTTCCTTCTTTATCCGCAATTGTAACAATTGTGTTATTAAAAGTTGAATGAATAAATGCTTTACCTTCAGGTATATTCTTTTTTACTTTACGCTTTCTTGCTTTATAAGCCATTATGAAAACCTCCTTTATAAGTTAATTACTTTTTCTTATTAGCTACTACTTTACCTCTACCTTTACGTGTACGAGCATTTCTATTAGTTCTTTGTCCACGAACTGGTAAACCTTTTTTATGACGAGTTCCTTGATATGAATTAATTTCCATTTTAGTTTTAATATTCATATTAACTTCACGACGTAAATCACCTTCAGTAGTATATTTATTAATTTCATCACGAATTAAATTTAATTCATCATTACTTAAATCTT
>CALVVE010000076.1 GCA_944363775.1 uncultured Bacilli bacterium
ATTGGTTAAATAATAAATCTTTACACTTAATTAAATTATCTACAATAAATAATAATAGTCTTTGGCAAATATTTAGTGTTTATACTATTTATAAAGAAAATTATTATATTACAACTAAATTTAGTAATGAAAGTTTTAATAAATTTATAAAAACTATTAAAGATCGTAGTATGCATAACTTTAATACGAGTATTAATAATAATGATTTAATTATTACTTTATCAACTTGTTTAGATGACTTTGGAAATAGAATTGTAGTTCATGCCAAATTAATAAAAAAAGAAACTAAGTTGAACTAATTCAAAATAGTTTTCTTTTGTTTTATAAAAATTAATGTAAGTATACTTAAGATAAAAGTTATACTATATATAATTATTGGATCACTAGTTTCAGGATTTTCTTCTATATCAAATAATTCTATTATTTCATCTAAAGATAATTCATTACCAGCTTCTAACTCTTGTTTTACACCATCTATTTCTAAAATAGAATCATCTGTATCTTTAGGTACCCATAAAGTTGGATTATCACTAGATTCAGTAGTATTTACTAATTTTGTATCACTATCAAGTATTGCATGTGAACTATTTGTTACTCCACTACCTTTACCAAGTTCAATTCCTCCAAAACCATTTCCGGATACATCAATAATTCCTTCTAATTTAACTTGAGAACCATTTATTAATAAACCAGCATTTCCTCCAGTTAATTTAATATTTCTTAAAGTTCCAGTTGTTTTATAAAAATGTAAAACATATATTCCACCCCAAACAGTATTAGAACTACTTTGAGAGGAACCAAATTTACCAACATAACGAATAGTATATCCAGCACCATCGATCGTAACTGGTCTTGTAATATTTATTTTTTCAGTTGTATCAATATTACTTCCTAAAGTAATTGTTGTAATTTTCGAATCACTTAAAGCTTCTTTTAATTCTTCTTGATTATTAACAACTTTACTATCTAAAGCATATACATTAGTCATAGTAAAAAATAATATTGTACATAAAAATAATTTCTTTAACATATTTCCTCCTTTCTTTATTAGTTTGATTTTTATTATTTTAAATATACAATATCTAAACTTATTTATATTACCAATTTAAGGTATTTGCTTTTTTATATTTTTTCTATTATAATTAAATTGGTGAGAATATGACTTTAGAAAATTTAAAAGAAATGTTAAAACAATTTGGTTGGGAATATTTAATTAGTAAAGATAAATCTATTATTAGTTCTAGTAATAATTATTTAGATATGAAAAAAGAAAATGTATATCCTAATATATATAAATATCAAGATAAATATTTTAAAAATAAAATTAAAAATGTTACTATAGATAATGAGAATTATTTAGTTGAATATTTAGAAGATGTTAGTGAATATATTAAATTAATTAAGAATTTAAAACACGATGAAATGACTGGATTAAATACAAGAAATGAACTTGAAAGATATACTAATGAACTTAATAGAGTTTGTACTGTAGTTATGATAGATATTGATGATTTTAAGAGTGTAAATGATACATATGGTCATCAAATGGGTGATAAAATTTTAAATTTACTTGGAACAATTATAAGAAAAAACATTCGTAAAAATGACTTTGCTGCTCGTTATGGTGGTGAAGAATTATTAATTATTTTTGATACAGCTAATACTGATCTTGTTAAAAGAAGAATTGATAGTATAAATAAAATATTTAATTCATGTTATAAAGAATTAAATTTAAGTTTTTCTGCTGGTATATCTTTATTTAATAATACTGAAGAAAAAATTGAAGATTGTATAAAGAAAGCAGATGAAGCTTTATATTATATAAAAACAAATGGAAAAAATAGTAGTATGATTTATGATTCAAGCATAATAAAAGATGAAATGAAGATTTAACTTATTTCATCTTTTTTTTACTTATTGCGATTCCATCACCACAATCATAAAATTGGGTAATAAATTCTTGATTTGTTTTTAAAAATTCAATATAATTATTAATTTTACGAACTAATTGTCTTACATTTCTACTTTCAATTTTTTCTTTAGTATGTGTAAGTCCGTGAAAGTTAAGATTATCTGATAATATTGTTCCATTATCTTTTAAATTAATTTTAAACTTTTCAAAAAATTTTATATATTGTGCTTTAGCAGCATCTATAAATATAAAATCAAACTTTTCATCTAAATTTAAATCAAAAGCATCACAATTATAAATTGTTATTTGACTCTCTAAATTAAATTTTTTAATGTTTTTTACAGCTTCATTATATCTTTCTATATCTCTTTCAACAGTTACTATTTTAATATTAGGATTTAATAAAGCCATTCTTATAGCTGAATAACCAATTGCAGAACCAATTTCTAATATTGTTAAAATATTATTTTTTTTAATATATTCTAACATAAAATCAATTCCTTCTTTTTGCATAATTGGAATATTATATTCTTTAGCATATTTTTCTAATTCTTCTAATCCCATCTTTCAAACAACCCTTCTGCTTTTAAATTAGCTATAATTTTATTATGTTCACTATAAGTTCTTGCAAAATAAGTTTTACCTTGATTATCTGCAACATAATATAAATAATCTGATGGTGTTGGATTTAATGTTGCCTCAATTGATTCTATTCCTGGATTACAAATTGGTCCTACTGGTAAACCTAACATTGTTTGACAACGTGTGTTATAAGCATTACAAGAATTTAATTCACTTTGATATAAATCTCGTTCGTGTAACTCTAACTTTTCAGCATAATATGTTGTTGCATCTGCTTGTAGTGGCATATTACTATTAATTCGATTATAGAAAACAGAAACAACACCATTACGATCACTAGATGCAGATACTTCTAATTCTAATATTGATGACATTGTTATAATATCATGAATACTAGAAGAACTAGTTACAATTTTATTTTTATATGGTTCTAAACGTTTTTCTGTATTATCTAACATTTTTTTTATTACTTCAACTGAAGTAGCACCTTCATCAAAGTGATATGTATCTGGAAATAAATACCCTTCTAATGGATAGTAAATTTCACTATTCTTTATATCATTTGTTAAAAACCAATATTCATTAATCCATTTATCTAAATTAGAACTATCACTTAAAACAGCAATAAAATCATCTGATTTAATATTTAACTTTTCTTCCACAATTTTTGCAATTTGTCTAATATTAAGACCTTCTCTAAATGTTAATACCTTTGTATCATTCTTTTCTCCTAATGTTTTTATAATAGTTGGTACATCCATTGTTTGATTTAATGTATAAGTACCAGGTACTAATGCTTTTAAATCATGAGTCTTAATATATATCTTATAATATAATTCTGAACGAATTAGTTTTTGTTCTTTTAAAAATGAACCAATACTTGTATAACTATCCCCTGACTCAATGGTAATTTTAATACTTTTCCCATTTTTATCAACAGCTCTAAGTCCTAAATTATATTGAATACTCCAAATTATAATTGGTAAAATTAAACATGTAATAACTATTAAAGCAATTTTAACTTGTTTTTTTAATCGTCTCTTTTTTTTAGCCATACGAACAAAAAGGACTAATTTTGTCCTTCATTTTCTTTTTTTTCTTCAGCCATTACTTCATCTAATACAATTTTAATAATCTTCCATTCTTTATCACTTGTAATTGGTTCTAATTTTGTTGTATCTTCAGGATTATAAATTGATGCATATACTTTTATATTACCACTTTCATCTTTAGTATTATCTGTATATACTATATAATTTTTTCCAGTTTCTTCTGAATCAAATGTAAATAAAACATCACATTTAATTTCTTTTCCTTCATCATTTACTACTGTAAAAGTCATATCTTCTGTCATTATTATCTTCCTCTCTTTTTATCTAAATATGTTTGTAAAATAATATTAGCAGCTAAACTATCAACTTTCTTTTTTCTTTTTTTACGTGACATATCAGCAGCAATCATATAATTAGTTGCCTCCACAGTTGATAAACGTTCATCTTGTAACACTACTTCAATATTTAAATATGCTTCTAAATTTTTTTTAAATTCAATAGTAGTCTCGCCTCTTGGCCCAATAGTATTATTCATATTTTTGGGAAAACCTAAAACAATTGTCTTAACATTATATTCTTTAACGATTTCTTCAATCTTAGGATATAAACATTCATAATCAGAATCATTAAAACGAATTGTTTTTAAAGTAGATGCAATAAGTCCTGTTTCATCAGAAATTGAGCATCCTAAAGTACGTGTTCCTAAATCTAAACCTAAATATCGCATAATTCAAAATACTCCTTAATAATAACCTCTAATATTTTAGCACGATCAATATTAGTTATTTTTTTCCTAGCATCATTATAATTAGAAATATAACCAGGATCTCCACTCATTAAATAACCAATTATTTGAATCTTAGGATCATATCCTTTTTCTTTTAAAGAAGTTACTACCTCTTTTAAAATTTGTTTAATATAGATAGTATCTAAACTACTACAATTAAAAACTTTTGTTTTATCCACTATCTCACCTACTCTTTAGACTACATATTTATTTTAACATAACTATAGATTTTTAACAAGCTAAATATATTTTTTTACTGAAATAACTAAATTATTACTCTTAGTTTTATTAATAATTTCTATATATTTAAATTTACCT
>CALVVE010000077.1 GCA_944363775.1 uncultured Bacilli bacterium
AAGTCCTAATTATAAACAAACATATAGTTTAGGAACTATTTGGCATTTTTGTAATGTACTTGGAATTGATATTAAAGTATTATTTGATCCTATTGATGAAAAAAAATAAGTTACTCTTCTTATTGTAACTTATTTTCTTTATCAAATTTTTTCCATTTTAAATAATATTCAATTTTACCTGTTGTTCTAAATAAATCCCATAACATTTCTTTTTGATGTACTCTCATATAATCACCTATTATATTATGTGATTTACATTCTTTATTTATTCAAAATCATCATAACCAAATTCTTGCAAATATTCTTCTTTATCACGCCACTTTTTGATTGTTTTAACTCTTAAGTCTAAATAGACTTTTTTTTCTAATAATTCTTCTAAATCAATCCGAGCTTTAGTTCCAATATTTTTTATCATACTTCCTTTTGAACCAATAATTATTCTTTTTAAAGAATCTCTATCTACTATAATTGAAGCATGAATTGTCATACTTGTTTTTGCAGTTTCAACAATATCAATTGTACAAGTAACTGAATGTGGAACTTCTTCATGTGTTAATAAGAAAACTTTTTCTCTTATTATTTCACTCATCATAAATTCTAATGAACGATTAGTTATCTCATTTTCTCCATAATACATTACATTATCTGTTAAATAATTTCTTAATGTTTTTAATAGTTCATCAACATTTTTCTTTTTTAAGCCAGATATTGGAACTATTTCTTTAAAGTCATATAAATCTTTATATTCTAATATCTTCTTTAATATTTCTTCATGTGTTAATTTATCTATTTTATTTATTACAAGAATTACTGGTGTATCTATTTCTTTTAATTTTTCTAAAATAAATTTGTCCCCTGGTCCTAGTTTTTCATTAGCAGCCACTAAAAATAATATAACATCTACACCTTCAATATTATCATAAGTTTGTCTATTTAAATATTTTCCTAATTTATGATTAGGTTTATGTATTCCTGGTGTATCAACAAATATTATTTGAGTATCATCTTTTGTATATATTCCTTGAATTATATTTCTAGTTGTTTGTGGTTTATCTGAAGTAATTGCAATTTTTTTCCCTATAATAGAATTAATTAATGTTGATTTACCAACATTAGGTCTACCTATAACACTAACAAATCCTGATTTCATTTTAAATCCTCTTCATTAAATGGATATACACATAATTCTTTTACAGTAAAGACTTGTTTATCTCCAACATTATTAAAACAATTTATTATTACTTCATTACTACAAAACTCACTAATAACTTGTCTACATATAAAACAACAAGTACTTATTTTATTACTATCAACCATTATATTAATTGTTTTAAAATCACCTTTTTTATAACCACTAGTAATTGCAGTTGTAATAGCATTTCTCTCTGCACAAATAGTTCCACCAAAACTTGCATTTTCTACATTTACACCACATATTTCTTTTCCATCATTCATTTCTAATATACAAGCTACTCTAAAATTTGAATATGGAGCATAAGCTTTATTTAATAAATTTTGTAATTTTTCTACCATTATTACCACCCTATAAATTCTATAATTTTTGGAATAAATATCATTAAAAATATTATTAATGAGAATATTGAAATAATTCCTGCAGAAGCAGATGATGTATCTTTAGCAATTTTAGCTAGTTCTCTTTTTTCTTTTGTTACTAAATCAACAGTTGCTTCTATTGCTGTATTTAAAAGTTCTATACTCATAATACAAGTTAGTAATGTTATACATATAATCCATTCTATTAAAGATATTTTAAAAATTATTCCTAAAACAATTATAATAAATGTACAAAGTAAATGAAGTACCATACTTTGTTCATTTAAATAAGCATATTTTAAACCATCATAAGAATATTTAAAACTAACAAAAAATCTTTTTACACTAAATTTCTTTTTCTCTCTTGATTCCGTATTCATCTAAAATCAACTCCTGTCGTGCAAACATTACTTTTTCTTCTTCTTCTTCCATGTGATCATATCCAAGTAAATGTAATAAACCATGGATACTTAAAAAAGCTAATTCTCTTTTTAAACTATGACCATATTCTTTTGCTTGTTCTCTTGCTTTATCTATAGATATATAAATATCTCCTAATATTCTTCCATAAGCAGTTTCCATACTACCATTATCTTCAAGAGCAAAACTAATAACATCAGTAGGCCTATCTACATTTCTATATTCTTTATTTAATTTATGAATATATTCATTATCTACTATTATTATATTAAAAATTACATGTTCTTGTTTTTCTTTCTTTAAAGCAAACTCTAATAAATCATTTAATATATCTAATTCTTTAATTTCTTCATTTGTATTATTTATTATTTCAATTTCATTCATTTAAATCCCTGCCTCAATAATCATGTATATATAAATAAAAATTAATATAAGAGTTGTCACCATTATTATATTATAAAACACTGGCTTTTTCAACATAGCTGGTAAATGTTCTTTTATCTTAAATAATATACGATATATAAAATAACCTAATATTCCTCCAATAATATTTAACATTATATCATCAACATCAAATACTCTTCCAATAACCATTTGTGTTGTTTCAATTGAAAGTGATGAAACTAAAGATAATATAAAAATGTATCTTATTTTATCCAAGTTTAAGAAATATGAAACAAAGAAACCAAATGGTAAAAACATAATCATATTACCAACAACATTTTTAAAGAATAACCCTGTTCCAAATTCATATCTAAACATTTCTTTAAATGGAATAAAATTTGATGTTGACCAAGAAACATCTTGAAAAGTTACTACATGGAATAAACATAGTATATATATTACAAATCCTAAAACCATTAAATCTTTATACAAATAAACTGTAGGATGATTTTTAATAATATGAACAATTCGCATTGATACAACAATAGTTGTAAATATTAAAATCATTGGCCAAACATTTTGAAAAATATTAATAATAGTAGTACCTATCATACTTTCACTCCTCTTTTATTTCTTCAGGTATATCACTATAACCAGTAATATTTTCATATACCTTAAAAAATACATCTACTACTATTTTACTATTTCTTGCCTCAACTTTCAATTTTTTTTGACTAATTATATATTCTTTTTCATCTAAATTCTTTTCTATTTTATTTTTAGCTAATTTTAAAGCCTCATTTAAAGCTTCTAATTCAGTATAAGTTTTATCTTTTTTTATTACTTCTCTTTGTTCTACTTTAACTAGTGATATAGGTAGTAAACTACTTCCTAATATAACTTTTTCTTTAGTTTCATATTGTTTATATGGTTTAAAATTAAATAAATCAAAATAATTATTTAAAAATTTAAAACTATAAACTGTTTTCTTTTTCCCTGTATAATTCTTTTCGTGATACTCATATGGAAATTCAACTTGTGTTTGATACCAAACTTCCCCATATATAACACCATCAGCACCTACTTTAGCTTTAGACTCTTCATTTAATTTAATATCACCACTTATAACAACATCACCTGGTTTTACATAAGTATTAATTTCTCTTACAATATCTCCACTTTTAGCATCAATACTTTTTAATACTGCATGTTTAGTCGCAACTATATTTCTTACAGGTACACTTTCTTCTTTCGCATTCATTTTACGTTCTTCTACCCTAACAATATATTTAGTACCAACAACCTCTATTTCAATCCATTCTAATTCTTCTTTATAATCATCTAATATCTTCTCTTTAATACTCTCTAATTCATTATAATTTTTCTTTAATTTAAAAGTTGTTACATCATATTTTTTTAATTCACTTTCTAACATATCTCTTAATTCTTTATCATTATGAATTATTTCTATATTAAAAATAATGTTACTTAAAAAATATAATAAACATATACCTAAAACTATTGATAAAATTAAAAGTTTATTTTTATTAATTAATCTTTTAAATTTTAATAAACCATAATAATTTACTATTTCAACATCATATATTGTTTTTATTTCTAAAACTCTTTCTAAATCTTTATAACTAATTTTAATATTAATTTCATTATAATGAATAACATCTATTTTATATAATTCTATCTTTTCTCTAACTAACCTTTTTAAAAAACGTTCAATATTTTTTCCTTTAACATTTATTGTTATAGTATTTCTAAAAAAATTTAAAAAATTATTTTTCATTATATCACCAAATTTCTATATAAATTCAATATTTTTTATATTACCTGTTACTAATACTTCATCTACTAATAAACGTGATACAACTAAATTATTTCCTTTTATTATTAATCTTTTATCTTTATATCTAATTATAACTTTATTAGAATCAAAATGTCCTATTTCATCATAATTTACAATATCTATTTTATTTTCTATTATTGTTATTTTAAATTCTTCATCTAATAAATAAGAACGAAAAACATTAATTAAACTCATACTATCACCAATAAAGTATATGTTTTTATAAAAGAAAAAAACAAAAAAAATACGAAAAAATTTCGTATTTTTCATATATAATCATTTACCAAAATATTCTTCTTCCAATAATGTACCAAAGCTTATTTTATGATTACTTATATTTAGGATTACTCCAAGGTATAAGACTGTTTCCATAGCTTCTCTAAATAGAAATACTCTACTTACCTCAGTTTTATGGAATCTGGACGCA
>CALVVE010000078.1 GCA_944363775.1 uncultured Bacilli bacterium
ATTATTCAAAGAAATATCAAAGAAAATCATTTATGACTGAAACAGAAAAAGAATTTTTCTCTAAAATAATTAAATTAGAAGAAAAGTATAATGTTAAAGTTGTTCCACAAGTTAATTTGGCAACAGTTATTACTAATATTAATAAACATAGATTTCAAAATGAATTATTTAGAAATATTGATTTTGGTATTTTTGATAGTGAATATAATAAATTATTATTATTAATAGAATTGAATGATAAAACTCATTTAACTAAAAAAAGAAGATATAGAGATAATAAAGTAAAAAGAATATGTTATGATGCTGGTATTAAAATTATAAGCTTTTATACTTATAAAGAAAATAATGAAGATTATGTAAATAATAGAATATATAATTATATCAAAGATGATTTATACTAAAAAGATATGATAATTAGAAAATTTAATATGATTTTTAATAATCATATTTTTTAATTATTAAAATTTTGATAATAATAAATAATTGTCATTTTCACTTTCTTTCATTTCCATATAATAATATGGAGGGATAATATGTATAAATATATATCAATGACTTATAATGAAGCAGTAAATTTTGTCAATAATAATAATAAATGTGTTATTTCAATGTCAAGAGGAAGTATACCATATGCGGTTCCTATGTGTTATCAATCATATTGTTATAATAATAATTTATATTTAAATTTAACAAGTAAAAGTTGTGGTAAAAAAATTAATTATATGCATGCGAATGAAAAGGTTTGTATAGTAATTGCCAACCCAAATCAATGGAGAAGTGTTATTATATATGGAATAGCTAATATAAAAGATGAATGTGATGAAACAGCTAATATAGAAATATGTGTAGAAAAAATTACTGGAAGAAAATTTTATTGTTAAAACTTAAGTACAAAAAAAGAATGATTTATTTTTCATTCTTTTTATTCAACATTTTTTAAAGAATCTATCATATCTATTTTCTTTAAATTAAAATGTGTAAGTATGTTTACAAGCAAAGTAAAGCTAATGGTAATAATAGTTGAAATAATATAACTAGGTACTTCAATATTTCTTAAAAACATTAAATTATCTGTTTCACAACTACTAATAATAAAGTAACATAAATATAGTCCAGAAATAAGACCTAAAATTATTCCTATAATAGTTAATATAATTGTTTCTTTTATTATATATGAATCTACTTCATAATCATAGAAACCTAAAACTTTTAATGTTGCAATTTCTCTTTTTCTTTCAATAATGTTAATATTTGCAAGATTATATAACACAACAAAGGCTAACATAGCAGAAGAAACTATTAATATGAATACTACTGAATCTAAAGATTTAATAGTATCATTTAAAGTATCAACAATTTCACTTGTATTAGTAATATTAGCTCCATAACTTAGATTATTTATTAATTCTTGAAGTTCTTGTTCTTCTTTATCATTTAAATCATTTGTTTTAATTAATAATGAGTTATTATCAAATTCTTCAAAATATTTTTCATAAGTATTTTTTGTCATGTAAACATAATGTTCAAAATAATTTTCAGTTATTTCTTGTACAACAAAAGTATATTCTTTATTATTTCTTTTTAAATTAACTTTATTACCTTTCCTTACATTTAATAATTTAGATAGTTTAGCACTTATAACAATTTTATCATCTTTTAAAGTTATTTTTTTATCACTATTAGTTTGTTTTAACTTAATTAATTTATTAAAGTTATCATCTTCACTAATCATGGTAGTGACATCATATTCTTTATCATTTTTACTTATTGTTACAGAATCAATTTTAGCAAGAGCAATTAAATCAATATCTTTATTATCACTTAATTGTTCTTTTAAATTACTTGTTGATTTATCATTTACAGTAACAATCATATTATATTTAAATATTTCATTATATTGTTTATCTGTTATATCTTTAATAGAATCTTTTAAACCAAATCCTGCTAGAATTAATGCTGTACATCCCGTTATACCAAAAATCATGGCCATAACTCTTGATTTATATCTAAATATATTTCTAACGGAAATTTTATTTGAAAAGTTTAAATGATTCCAAATTAATCCAATTCTTTCTAGAAGAACTCTTTTACCACTTTTTGGTGCTTTAGGTCGCATTAGATTAGCTGGTTCTTCTTTTAACATTTTATAAGTAGAATAAATAGTTGCAATAGTAATGCATAATGTTGTAATAGCAAGACCTAAAACAATATAATTAAAGTTATAAGTAATAATTATAGATGGTAAATCAAACATTACTTTATAAATATCCCATACAATAACAGGTAGGGTATTAACACCAATAAAAATACCAATAATACCACCAATTATAGTTGCGCTTAAAGCATATATTAAATATTTACTAACTATTTTTAAATTAGAAAAACCTAAAGATTTTAAAGTTCCAACTTCACTTCGATCATCTTCAACCATTCTTGTCATGGAAATTAAACTTATTAAAACCGCAATTACGTAAAATACTAGTGGGAAAATATTTCCAATTTTCTTTATATTGGTTGCTGAACTAATAAAGTTACTATATGCATAGTTGTCATCTCTTGAAAATACATACCATTTTACTAAATCTTTTTCATTAAGAAGTCCAAAAGTTCTAAGTTCTTCAAATCTTTCTTCTTCTTCATTATCTTTAATATTTTTTATTTTATTAACTACATTATCAATCTTTTTATTATATTCATCACTATTTGTAATTAAATTTTTGCAACCTTCAACAGTAATATATAAATCAGTACTAGTAGATTCATTAAAGAAATCATAAATAGTATAAGCATAATAATCAATTTTCCCATTACCAATAGTAGTTGAATCACGATAAACTGAAAAATATAATGGACTTTTAACTATTCCAACAATTTTAAGTTTTTGATTACCAATTTCTATATAATCACCAATAGTTAAGTTGTTTTCTTTTAATAGATTTTCTTCAACAACAATTTCATCTTTATTTTGAGGCTTTTTACCCTTAGTAATTTCTATTTTATTAATATCATCATTAATTTCAATAAACTTTACTGCATATTCTTTATCATTTGCTTTAATAATTTCATCTTTATTATTTACAAGTTTTATATCTTTAATATCATTAATTTCTTTTATAGCTTCTATATTATTATCACTAAAACCAACAGTTGATGTAATTTTTACATCATAAACATTTAAATCATCATAATATTTATCAAATGTGTAAATCATATCTGGAGCTGTAGTTTTGATTCCAACGAAGAATCCCACCCCAAGTAAAGAAATACACATTAGTGATATAAAAGTCTTATATGATGATTTTATAGCTCTTAAATTACTTAATAATAATTTATTTTTCATATTACCACTCAATCTCATCTATTGGTTTTGGTTTCTTATTAATAATAATATCTTCAACTTGTCCATTTTTAAATTTTATAACTTTATCAGCCATTGGCGCAATTGCACTATTATGGGTAATAATAATTACTGTCATTTTTTCTTTACGACAAGTGTCTTCTAATAATTTTAATATTTGTTTACCAGTTTTATAATCAAGTGCACCAGTAGGTTCATCACATAAAAGTAATTTTGGGTTTTTAGCAATTGCTCTAGCAATAGCTACACGTTGTTGTTCTCCACCAGATAATTGTGAAGGAAAGTTATTCATACGTTTTTCTAATCCTACTAATTTTAATATTTTTTTAGGATCTAAGTGATCTTTACAAAGTTGAACAGCTAACTCAACATTTTCAAGTGCAGTTAAATTTTGAATTAAATTATAAAATTGAAATACAAATCCAATATCATGTCTTCGATATGTAATTAATTCACGTTTTTTTAATTTTGTTATTTCTTTACCATCTACTATTAACTTTCCAGTTGTAGCTTTATCAATCCCACCTAAAATATTTAAAGCAGTTGTTTTACCAGCCCCACTAGGGCCTAAAATACATACTAATTCACCTTTTTCAATTTGAAAAGATGTTTTATTTAAAGCTTTAATTGTTGTCTCACCCATTGTATAAGTCTTTACAATGTCTTTAAATTCAATATATGCCATATTATTACCTCCTACTATTATTATAAATCAAGAAAAAATTAAGTCAATAAAAAAAACTAAATAAATTAGTTTAAAATAGTTGTACCAATATTTAAATATGTCGCAAATATTAGCCATAAAATATATGGAATTAATAAGTATGCTGATAACTTATTTTTTTGGTAAAACAAATAAGTCATAAAAATAGTTAAAAATAAAAGTATTATTATCCAAATAATTGATAAAATTTGAAAATTAAAAACAAAATAAATTATTGGCCAAGTAAAATTAAAGAATAATTGAAGATAATAAATAATACTTTCTAATTTTGTATCTTTTTCTTTTTTTAATAAGTAATAACTAATTCCTATTAATAAATAAAGAATTGACCATGCAATAGGAAAAACTATTGGAATAGGGGAAAAGGGTGGTTTAATCATGTCATTATAGCTAATACTATCTTTTGTAATTAACCCAATAATAAATCCCATAAATATCGGAAAAAACAAATAAAATATGTTTTTAATTTTTTCTTTCATAAGATCACCTATTTTATTATATGTAATTTTTTACCAATTATAATTGTGGTATAATTTTATTGGTG
>CALVVE010000079.1 GCA_944363775.1 uncultured Bacilli bacterium
AAATGGCTCAACTTGGTAGAGCACTTGGTTTGGGACCAAGGGGTTGCAGGTTCAAATCCTGTTTTCCCGACCATTTAGTTTGTTAACTTTGTTTATCAAAGTTTTTTTTTGACTAAATTTCAGAAATATTGTAAACTATAATTAGTCGTTTACATAGCTCAGTTGGATAGAGCGTTTCCCTCCGAAGGAAAAGGCCATCAGTTCGAATCTGATTGTAAACACCATTTCGGAAAATGGCTTAACTTGGTAGAGCGCTTGGTTCGGGACCAAGAGGTTGCAGGTTCAAATCCTGTTTTTCCGACCATTAATTTATTAAAAATATTTTATATATGACATTCTAAGATTTGTCAATAGTTAAAATATATGTTATAGTAAAACATGCTAAAAAGACACGAAATTTACCATTTTGAAAAAAATGTAAATAATGTGTTTTATTGGTATATAATATAATTGTAGTTATGTGGAAACTACTGATTTTCTATATTACTTACACAAAGCAAAAATTTGTCGTAAAAGTTTAGTTGTGCAAGCAATAGTAGCAGCGTAATGATGTTTACCTTCATTACGTTTTTTTCTGTAATAAATTTCAATATCATTTTCTATATGACATAAAGAAGACAATCTAATAATATTTAAGATACTGACAAATAAAATTTTTCTCATATATTTATTTCCGGATTTAGAAATGGGACCATGAATATTCATTGATTTACCAGATTGTTTAATAGATGGATCAAGGCCACAGTAAGCAGTTAATTCTTTAATATTATTAAATCTATTAATATCACCCAGTTCAGCAATAATTAAAGCAGTAGTGAAGCTTCCAAGACCAAAGATTGAATTGATTTTATTAAAATAATTAGACTGCTTAGCATAATTTATAAGTTTATTTCTTAGATTTTCAATTTCTTTTTCATTGTTGAAAATTAATTTAGAAATAACAGATAAATTTGAAACAAACTCATCATTTTTAGAAACAGAAGGGTAAGATTGCTTAGCATATTCTTTTATTTTCATTGGTTTTAATTTCCAATGTCTATATTTTTCTTTCTTAAAAAAATTTTGCAGGCAATCAATTTGAGTGTTGGAAATTATTTCTGCATGAGGATATTTACTAATAAAATTTAAGGCAATATCGCTATAAATAGCTTTATTTTTAAATAATAACTCATATTCAGGGAAACATAAATGAATTAAATTTTTATATCTATTTTTTAGGTTAGAATTAACTTCAGATAAAGCAAAATATTGCCTTGATAAAGCATTCATATTTGAATACAATTTATTAGGCTTAACATACTTTCTAAAATCAGTTGTAAAGAATAGTTCAGACAATGAAATGCAGTCTAATTTGTCAGTTTTAGTTTTTCTTAGATTTCTTTTATACATTTTAGAGTATAATGCATTAATAGTATAAACATTATAATTTTTTTCTAAAAAATATCTTTCGATTGGTCTATGATAAATTCCAGTTGATTCCATTATTACAGAAATATTATCTAAATTAAAATTAGATATTTTGTGGTTTAGCTTATCAAAATCGTTTTTTGAATGATTAATTTCATATGGTTTAATTAATACCTCTCCACAATCAGTTATTAAAGAAACCATACTTTTACCTTTAGCTACGTCAATAGCTAAAACTGTTTTCATAAAATATACTTCCTTTCTTGCAATTAGGCTCTTTTGGTTTAGTATTTTCTCATCACGCTTGTTATATAGGATAATACGAAAAGTAACTCCTCACATTCTTAAACTAGAAAAATAAAAACAAAGAGCTAGGCCGTCATAAATATGAATCTAAAATTCTTGTTATAATTTGCCTAAACTCAATTGCAACTTATATACTCATTTTATAAAATGAGTATATAATATTATATAGTAAATTAATTAAATATTAAAATTATTTAATTTACTTATTAGTATTATACGTGTTATAATATGGTAGTAGGTGAAATTATGGAATATATTTTAGGTAAAGATATTGATGGGTCTCAAATAAAACTAAGAAATTATCAATTAGTTTTATTAGATATGATGAAAGATATTGATAAAGTTTTAAAAGAACATAATATTGATTATATTCTTTTTTCAGGAACTTTACTTGGAGCAGTAAGACATAATGGTTTTATACCATGGGATGATGACATTGATATTGCTATTAAAAGAAGTGAGTATGAAAAATTAATTAAAGCTTTAAAAGAATCTTTGCCAGATAAATATGTATTTCAATGTTTTGATACAAATAATAAGTATTTAGCTCCTTATCCTGCTATGAAAATAAAGTTAAAAAATACTTATATAAAAGAAAGAAACTTTATGTTAAAAAATAAATGTCATGAAAGTGACGGGATATTTATTGATATATTTTTATTAAATTATGTTTCAGAAAATAAAAAAGAAGATTTAAAAGCAAGAAGAACAAACTTATGGTTGTCTTGGTTAATTACGGGTTTAGAAAATTTAGATATTAATCCAATATATTTAAAGAAAAAATTTATTAATAATGCGATTAATTATGGAGATAAAAATAAAAATAGTAAATTAATTGGTGATGAAATTACTTGGGTGTATCGTAATATAAAAAAGCCATATGTTTATAAATATGATGATATATATCCGACTAAAGATATTAAATTTGAAAATTATACTTTTAGAGGACCAAATAATCCAGATGGATTTTTAAAAGCCCATTATGGAAAAAATTATATGGATTTACCTCCTAAAAATAAAAGATTTTCAAGTCATATTGTAACGCTTAGTTTAATTAGTGATTGTAAAGATAAAATAAAACCACATTTTAGTTGTCAAAATTTTATTTTATTATGTTTAATTATTTCACTAGTATTAGTTGCTTTAGCTCTTATACTGTTTGATGAGATTAGTTTTCTTTTAGGTGGTTTAGCTATTATTTTAATTGGTTTAGTTTTAATGATTATTATAAATACAACAAAAAATTAGATGTTACTCTAATTTTTTTGTTTTTTTAGTAATTCTGTAAAGGTTGCTAAATGTTGTTTTTCATCTTCAATAATATATGTTAAAAGATTTTTAATATATTTATCATTAATTTCACAGCGTTGTCTTTCATATGTCGCAATTGCCATACTTTCAGCTTTTATATTTTGTTTTAACATACTTGTTAAAGAAACTGTATAATTTACACTTGAAGAATTCCAATATTGTTTAATATTATCCGGAGTATAACTTACATATTTTGGTTTTAAACCTAATAAATATATAGTTTTACCAAGTAATTCTAAATGATGCATTTCCGTAATAGCAATTTTCTCTAAAACTTTTGCTATATCAGGGTGAGTTTTTTCTAAAATAATTGCTTGATAAGAATATAAGTGAATTGCAGTATCTTCACTAGTCACACCTGCATAGTCATGGGAAAGCATTTTTGCGTATTCAATGTTTTCTCTCTCTACTTGTGGCGTAGGGTAAAATTTATCTCTCATTATATCACCTAACTAAGCATATGAATTATTTTGTAAATTATGACTTTTATGTTATTATAAATCTGTTGGTGATTTTATGGAGAGATATCGTGAAATAGAAAAAACTATAATAAAAAAATATCGTAAAGAAATTTGGTCAAAATTTGTTAAAGCAATTAAAGAATATAAATTAATAAATGAAGGAGATAAAATTGCAGTTTGTATATCAGGTGGAAAAGATTCAATGTTACTTGCAAAATGTATGCAAGAACTATATAGACATGGACAATTTAAATTTGATGTAGAGTATATAGTTATGGATCCTGGTTATACAACAGAACATCGTAAACTTATTGAAGAAAATGCAAAAACTTTAAATATTCCAATCAAAATTTTTACTTCAAATATTTTTGATTCTGTTTTTAATATTAAAGAAGGTAGTCCTTGTTATTTATGTGCAAGAATGCGAAGAGGATATTTATACTCATTCGCTAAAGAATTAGGATGTAATAAAATAGCTTTAGGTCATCATTATGATGATGTGTTAGAAACAATTTTACTTAGTATGCTTTATGGTGGAGAAATAAAAACTATGATGCCTAAATTACATAGTAAAAATTTTGATGGGATGGAATTAATTAGACCACTATATTTAATTAGAGAAAATGATATTATTAATTGGGCTAAGTATAACAATTTAACGTTTTTAAACTGTGCTTGTCGTTTTACATTAGAAACTGATGTTGATAAAGAAGGAAAATCAAAACGTAAAGAAATGAAAGAATTAATAAAAAAATTTAGAGAAACAAACCCATATATAGAATATAATATTTTTAAAAGTGTTGAAAATGTTAATTTAGATGCAATTATTGGATATAATATAAATGGTGAAAAATATAACTTTTTAGATAAATATGAAGAAAAAAAGTAATTATTTTTCTTTTTTTTTGAAAAAAACTTGATTTTATTAAATAAATATGATATTATGTATTTGCGTTTGAAAAAAACGGGGAATTAGCTCAGTTGGCTAGAGCATCTGCCTTGCACGCAGGGGGTCAAGGGTTCGAGTCCCTTATTCTCCACCATATTGATTATTACTCAAACTTTTATAGTTTGAGTTTTTTTATATATTAGGGAAGTTCTTTACAAAA
>CALVVE010000080.1 GCA_944363775.1 uncultured Bacilli bacterium
TAATTTGAAATTGTTTAAAAATAAAGGAAATTTAATAGATTTTCTTTATTTTTTATAATTATATTTTATTTTAAAAAAATTACTTTTTAATATTGTCTATATTGTATAAAATTTAGAAAATATATTTTAGAATATTTTAAAAAAAACGCTAATATACGATAAAATAAGACAAAATCAAAGAAATATACCCAAAAAGTATAGATATAAAAAAGAAAAAAATGTATTTGACTATTAATCAAAAAAATATTAAAATTAAAATATAGAAAGAATTGAGGATGTAGTATGGAAGATAAAATGGCAAATTTAAAAGTAATTAAAAGAAATGGTAAGAAAGTAGATTTTGATGGAACTAAGATTGCGATTGCTATAAAAAAAGGGTTTGATAGTGTTAAAGATGAAGAACTAGATGAACCAAAATATGAAGAAAAAGATATTCATAAAGTTTATAATGAAGTTATAAAAAAAATAGAAAAAAATTATGAAGATAAAATAACAATTGAAAATATTCAAGATTTAATTGTTGAAGTAATGCGTAAAAAACATTATGAAGATGTTGCTGATTCATTTTCAGAATATCGTGAACGTAGAAATATTTCACGTGAAATGTTTTTTGATGATAAAAAACGTCATAAATTCTTAAAAACTTTAGAAGGATTAGGTCTTAAATCAGCTCATGAAGAAGATTTAAAGAGAGAGAATGCTAATATTGATGGTGATACAGCTATGGGAACTATGTTACAATACGGTTCTACTGTATCTAAAGAATTTACTAAAGCTTATTTAATGAAAGAGAAGTTTGCTGATGCTCATGATGCTGGTGATATTCATATTCATGATATGGATTTTATGGCAATGGGGACAACAACTTGTTGTCAAATTGATTTAAATAAATTATTTAAAGGTGGTTTTTCAACAGGACATGGTCATTTGCGTGAACCTAATGATATTATGTCTTATGGAGCTTTAGCTGCTATTGCTATTCAATCAAATCAAAATGATCAACATGGAGGACAAAGTATTCCAGCATTTGATTATTTTATGGCTCCAGGTGTTTTAAAAACGTTTAAAAAACAATTAAAACAAAATATATATGATTTATTAGATTTTAGTGATTTTAAACATTTTATAAGTATGGATAAAGTTGCAACTGATATTGATAAATTAAAAACAATTGAATTTAACGTGGATGAAATATTTGCTAAATATTATAATGAATCTGATGAAGTAAAACGTTTATTTAATATGTCTTATGATAAAGCTTTAGCTAAAACAGATCGTATTACATATCAAGCTATGGAAGCATTTATTCATAATTTAAATACAATGCATTCAAGAGCTGGTGCTCAAGTTCCATTCTCATCAGTAAATTTTGGAACAGATACATCACCAGAAGGAAGAATGGTTATAAAAAATTATTTACTTTCACTAGATTCTGGACTTGGTAATGGAGAAACACCAATTTTCCCAGTTTCTATCTTCAAAGTAAAAGAAGGAATAAATTATAATGAAGGGGAACCAAACTATGATTTATTTAAATTATCATGTAAAGTTAGTGCTAAGAGATTATTCCCTAACTTCTCATTCTTAGATTCAACTTTTAATAAACAATATTATAAAGAAGGAGATTATAAGAGTGAAGTTTCTTATATGGGATGTCGTACTAGAGTAATGGGTGATATAACTGATCCTAAAAATGAAGTAACACCAGGTCGTGGTAATTTATCATTCACATCTATTAATTTACCAAGATTAGGTATTAAACATGGTATATGTTTAGGAGAACGTAATAAAGCTGACATAAAAGGATTCTATGATGAACTTGAAAGTGTTATGGAACTTGTAAAAGATCAATTGCTTGAAAGATTTGAAATTCAATGTAATAAAAGATGTTATAATTTTCCATTCTTATTAGGTGAAGGTGTATGGACAGATGGTGAAAAGTTAAAACCAACAGATCGCTTAAGAAAAGTTTTAAAACATGGAACTTTAACATTTGGATTTATTGGCCTTGCAGAATGTTTAAAAGCTTTAATTGGTAAACATCATGGTGAAGATAAAAAAGCTCAAAAGTTAGGATTAGAAATAATTGAATTTATGCGTAAAAAAGCTGATGAATACAGTGAAAAATATAATTTGAATTTCTCATTAATTGCAACCCCAGCTGAAGGTTTATCTGGAAGATTTGTTAATATTGATAAAGCTATTTATGGGAAAATTAAAGGGGTTACAGATCGTGAATATTATACAAATTCATTCCATGTACCAGTTTATTATAATATTAGTATTGTAGATAAATTAAAATTAGAAGGACCATATCACACATTTACTAATGGGGGACATATTAGTTATATTGAAGTAGATGGTGATACAGCGATGAACTTAGAAGCATTTGAAAAAATAGTTCGTTTAATGCATGATAATAATATTGGTTATGGGGCAATTAATCATCCAGTAGATCGTGACCCAGTATGTGGATACACAGGTGTTATAGGTGATGTTTGTCCAGGTTGCGGGCGCAAAGAAGGAGAAGGCGTTCCAATTGAAAGAATTAGAGAAATAAAATGTGCTAGATAGGAGGAAAAAATTATGGAAAAAGAAAAGAAAGTTGGAGAAGGAGTTAAGTTTGAAAGAATCCGTCGTATAACTGGTTATTTAGTAGGTACTACAGATCGCTTTAATAATGGAAAAAAAGCCGAAGAAAAAGATCGTGTAAAACATAGTACAAAAGGTATCTAATGAAAATACGTTTAGCTAGCTCTTTACAATCTGATAGTATTGTTGATGGAGAAGGAATTAGAACAGTTATATGGACACAAGGGTGTAGTCATCATTGCAAAGGATGTCATAATGAAATAACTTGGTCTTTTGATGATGGATTCTTAGAAGATATTGAAGAAGTAAAAAAGGAACTAAAAAATTTAAAAGGTCAAGATGGCATTACTTTATCAGGTGGTGATCCATTCTTTCAAATTGAAGCTTGTTTAGAAATTGCTAAATATGCTAAACAAATTAATTTAAATGTTTGGTGTTATACTGGATTTACTTTTGAACAATTATTAGTAATGTCTAAAAGTAATGAAAATATCATTAATTTCCTAGAAAATATTGATGTTTTAGTAGATGGAAGATTTATATTAGAAGAAAGAAGTCTAGATTTAAAATATAAAGGTTCTAAAAATCAAAGAATACTTGATGTAAAAAAGAGCTTAGAAAAAAAAGAAGCTGTTATAATACCAAAATACGATGGTTATAAAGAAATTGGTAGTATTTATAAGAAAAAAGAATTTATGTATATTTAAATTCTTTTTTGTTTACACTTTTGTTGGTTTTTATATTAAATTTGGAGAATGTTAACTTTTAAATATTTTGTTGAAAATATGTTAGAATAATTAATATTATGAGGTGAGAAACTATAAAAGATTATTCTAATAAAGTTTTATTAAAAAATTCAAATATAATTTTTCATTTGAAGAATCAAAATATTAAATTTGAATTAATAACTGAAAAAGAAGCTAAGTTATATCTTTTAGATAATAATAATTATTATAATTTAATATTATATAAATATAACTTTGAAAGATATTTCATAAATGGAATGTTTGTAGAAAAATTTATTGATTTAGATTTTGCTTATCTTAAAGATTTAGCTATTATAGATTATAGAACTAGATTAGTTTTGTTTAAATTAATAATAAATATAGAACACTATTTAAAAATAAGAATATTAAATAGTATACAAGATATTCCAAATGAAGATGGATATCAAGTCGTAAATAGTTATTTGGAACATGACTATAATAATAAAAAATACCCTAAAAGGATTCATAATAGTATTAAGAAAAAAGTAACAAATAAACATTATCAAAAATTATATTTCAAATATAATTTTAATTCTAACCAAAAATTGGAAAATATACCAATTTGGGAATTTTTAGAACTTATTACATTTGGCGAATTAATAAATTTTTTTGAATTTTATACAACTTTTTATGAACTAAAAGATAAAAAATATGTATTCATTTTAAGAGAAGTGAATAAACTTAGAAATGCTGTTGCTCATAATGTTAAAGTACTTTCTGAATTAAGTGAAAAAGATAACAATCATAGGATAGATAATTTGATTATATATTTCCTTAAAGATTGTGGAATTGGGAAAGAAGGTAGAACAACAAAACTTGCAAATTCTAGAATAAGACAAATAACATATACACTTTATATATTTAACATCATAGTAAGTAGTAAAGAAATAAAAAATAATGTAAAATACGATATTACAAATTTATTTTATAAAAGAATAATTTTACATAAAGAATATTATAATAATAATGAACTATTAAAATCTATATATAATTATTTTGATAAAATTATTTCTAAAAATTATAAATAGAATAGATAATTAATAGTTTGACATGAATATATTATTATGTTATATTATTCATGCATGGAAAAAATGTTAAATCATTTTTGTATGGGGTCTGTCTTATTGATGGAGCCCTATTTTTATATATTAAGAAAGTTCTTTTCAAAAAGCATCAAAAACCATTGACATACGTATGTTCGTGTGATAACATGAACTTATGGTGGTGGTGTT
>CALVVE010000081.1 GCA_944363775.1 uncultured Bacilli bacterium
TTAACAAGTAACTGATTTACCATCCGAAACAAGACCACTACCTGTTCCTCGGCTCCATCCTTGTGAAGTTATCCTTGAATAACGACGCACATACCAATCTAATCTAGTAGCTGTTGAATCATAAATCTTTAACTGTCCAGCACCTGTATTAGTTTGATTGTAATACGCATTCGCATATCCTTTTACATAATAACGATACCACTGACTCGCAACTCCATTTGTCGTTTTAAAATGTGGATTATGTTTTTGATTATTTCCACAAGAAGCTCTAATAACCGGTTTATTTTGTCTTACATAAACTTTAGCCGTACGTGCCGGACACCAAGTTTGTCTTCCTGCACCATTAGTTACTGTATAACCAGCAATAGTAGCTGTCGTTACTGTTGCTCCAGCTGTAAATCTTTTAGAACCACTTCCTGAACAACCACTACGATCATCACCACAACCCCAATATATAGTTCTTGAAGTTGCCCAGCTAGTTGAATCTCCACTATTAGTACACCATGGATTAGTAGTATCAACTTTAACAGTTTGATTAGCAGGACATTGAACACTATTACCAGCATTATCATATACAGTTCCCGGTGATAAGTTATACCATTCTCCGGACCAGTTAATTAACCATCTAACATTTCCTTTACAACCAGATCCACCAGAATCATAACATGTTCCAACAAGAGTTCTACTGTTAGCAGCCCATGCGCTACTTCCTCCACTACTTGAACAAGTTGGTGGTGTTTTATCTATTCGGACAGTAAACACATTAGATGAAGCACTTACATTTCCTGCTTTATCTATTAACCTTACATAAAAATTCCAATTACCACCCCAGTTAATAACATAACTTACATTATTACCACGTAAAGAATAACTTGGCCAAGAAGTAGGAAGATCAATCCAAGTTTTATTATCATGTGAATATTGATATTTTGAAGCACCACTACCAACGTCTGATGATGTAATATAGTGATATACATTTTTGTTAGTCCAAGATCCACTTGAATAACCACCACCACCACTATTATTTAATTTTAAAGTAACTGATGGTTTAGCTGGTGCAGCACTATCTACATAACTTGCAGTACAACTACTACCAGAAACAGTATTAACTCCATCACTAACTCTTGCAATTACTGAAGCCTGAGATGATGAATCAGTTGAAGTTAAAACAACTTCTTGATTTAAATTAGTTGTATTAACCCATTTATTTAAAGTTAAACTAGTTCCCCCAGCTGTTCCTTTACCTTTAACTAAACTATAACTATAAGTAAATTTATTATTTGCATCACCTGCTGGAAAACTAAACTTAGCTGTTTTAGTTTTTGTCCATCCACTAGAAGGTGATATTGTACAAGTAGGAACAACTAAATTTTGTGTATTCTTACTTACGGTTGCTGAATCCTTCTTTAATTTAGCTCCATTAATACATCTTGTTTTTAATTTATAAGTACCCGTAGTTAAATTATCAAATTTATAACTACTTCCACTTCTTACCTCAGTCCAAGTAGAACCATTATCTTTACTAAATTGATATCCACTTATACCAGATTCAGCATCAGCACATTCTGCCTTAACTGTAATAGATTTTGTTGTTACTAAATTAACTATTGTGTTTGCTACTGTTGGTGCTGTTTTATCAATGTGTGATATAGTAACTGTTTTCTTATTACTTTGTTGATTAAAACGTGAATCTCTAGCTACTACTGTTACTGTTTGATTTTTATTGAAAGTCTTTTTATTACTAGATTGCCATGTTGCTCCACCATCAAAAGAATACTCATCAACACGTATACCAGTACTAGCTTCCGCGTATACAGTAAGAGTAACATCGCTACTAGTCCATGTTTCTACTGCTGGATCTGGGCTAACCCCTACACTAATAGTAATTAAATCTAAATCATCTTTATATATCAACTCATATTTTAACGTCTTATCGCTATTTACAGTTATTTTTATAATAGCAACCTCAGTTATATCACGACCACTTTCAGGATCTACTACACTTTCTTTTAAATAACCTTGATCAAGTAATAACTGAATTGACAAATATGAAGTAGCCCCTGCATTAACTTCATAAAATTCTTCACGATGTGATTCAGTATATTCTTCTGCTGCAATATATAAACTTTTTAACCAATTATCATATTTTTCTTGTCTAGCTCTCTTTAAACTACCTGTAATTGCTGGAACAGAAATAACTACAATAATTGATAAAACTACTAAAATTCCTAGCATTTCTACTAAAGTAAAACCTTTTTTATTCACAATAGCTCCTCCTTATTATACAAAAGTATCATACCATGAAATGCAAAAAAAAACAATTATTTTATTGTTTTTTAATTATATATTATCATTGCTGAAAAACAATATATTTGTTCTTCTGAAAATACAGAAATAGCAACTTGATATTTAATATCAATTACCTCACCATCACAATTATCTAAAAAATTATTAACAGCACTTTCTAAATCAGCTTCATGACTTTCATCAAAAACTTTTACTTTCATACTATCACCAATAATAATATAACATTTTTATTTAAGATTGATGTCTAAATTTGCGTAATAATAAATTTTTTATTTTATTATAAAAATATTTAAATCTATCTGTTCTAAAAAATAATAACACAAATAATAAGTTAACAATAACACTAACAACAATCCCCATTATTATCCAAATTATTATATTACTTATAACTACATTTCTAAATATATAATAAATTGTTAAACCAATTATTATAAACAAGAAAAAGTAAATTAAATAATTTTTATAATAATTCCAAACATCTTTTTCATTCTTAAAACCATATTTATAGACTATTTTTGGATCCATCCAACAAATTGTTGTAATACGACTAATAATTGTTCCAAGTAATACACCAGTTATACCAAAAGGAATTACTAAAATAAGAGAAACAACGATATTAATAATAATCATAAATATAGGTCTGAATCTTCCTTCATAAAATAATCCATAAGCATTTAAGAAAGAAGTTGAAACTGACTGCATACCATTTAAATAAAAATCAACTACTAAAGCAAATACAACGTATTGTGATAAAACAAATTTACTTCCAAAGAATATATCAATGAAAGGATTTATTAAAACTAATAAAGCGATAGAAAAGAAACTATAAAACCAGAAATTTAAAAATAGTAAATTTTCGAATACATTTTTACTGTGTTCTTTATTAGTTGTAACAACTAAGTTACCTATACTTGAAGTAATTGCTGTAAAAAGTTGGGAAACCACATTATTTAATGATTTTGTAACTAAAACATAATTAGAATAAATTCCAACTGGAACTAAACCTAAAAATTTAGAAATAACCATATTATCAGTACCATTAGTAACTACACTACCTACTTTATAAACAAATAATGAACTAACATTTTTAGTTATCTCTTTGACATCATCTTTATCCATTTCATCTTTAACTTCTTCTTTTAAATATGGATATAACTTAGTTGCTTTTCTAGATATATAAATATTTTGTAAAACAACAAAGACTATACTTGATAATAAATAGAAGATAAAATTGTGGTATATGTATAAAATAGCAATTTGGACTAAAGATAAAAGGAATGAAAATGCAAATGTAATACGCGCTGTGATATAACCTTTTTGATCTGATTCAATTAAAAATCTTTTATATACAAAGAAATAACTAGATGCTGAATGAATTACAAATAAAGCATATATAAATGATAAATTATCAACCCCTTCTCCACCTTTAATTAAATACGGTAAAAAAGGAATTAAACCTAATCCAATTAACAATACTACTGTTCCAATAACATTATAAACTTTGGAATAAAACTTCATTAATACTTTTACTTTTTTATGATCATTTTCTGCAAGGGGTTTATATAAACTATATGGAATAGCTGTTCCAATACCTAAATCAGCTAAAGATAACATTGTAATAATATTAGCAAATAAACCATTTACACCTAAGTATTCCATACTAATTGTTCTTGTAAAAACAATTTTAACAACAAAATTCATAACAACTGTAAGTATTTGGGTTGTAATAGAAGTAAGTGAATTAATAACTGAGCTTTTAGTTCTTGATTGCATAATATATTCCTTTCTAATTTCTTATATTAACAGTATAACATAAAATTAAAAAGAAAAAAATGAAAAATTATTGAATTAATTCTTTATCTTCTAAATATTCATAATTTAATTTATTTTGTTTAGTAACAATAGATTTTCCTAAATTTTTTTCTATATCATCACGTGCTACTTTAGCAACATGTCCACCAATTCTAGCAAATTCTTTATTTTCTTTTAAGCCATATGGTTTATGTTTTTTAGTAAGTTCTCTAGTTGCAATTTCACTTAAATCAGTTAAAATGTATTCAATATCTGACATATTATCTCTAAGTGATTCTTTATGGATATTTTTAAATTGTTTATATTCTTTAGCAGTCATTCCTGACCATTCTTTATAAATCTCGTTAGTTAAAATAGCAAATTCAATTTCATCATTAATACCACTACTTTCCCAAGTATCTAATAATTTTTTTCTATCTTGAATTCCTTTTATTCTTCTAATTATCCAATCTTCAGTATA
>CALVVE010000082.1 GCA_944363775.1 uncultured Bacilli bacterium
ATTTTTCACCCCGACTACTACATTATATCACATTTTTGAAAAATTGCAATTTCATACAACTATTTTATTCACTTGCTATATTAATATTACTATTAATTGGCATAATTTGAATCCAAGTATTGCCATCATTTACAACTACATTAGTTCCATCTAAATAAGTATATTTAGTTTTAGAACTACGTGATTCTTTAGTCCAAGTAATAGGTACTGCATAACCATTTGTTATATAATAGCCTTCACCAGTTCCTATATTTTCTAAGTCTTGTCTTCCATATGAATCAAAAGAATAATTTTTTACTTTTTCAATAATTATATTTTTAGCTGTATAAGTTTTTCCTGTTACATAATCATTATGTAAAGTATTATTCATACTTCTTAAATAAGTTTTTGTTTCTTCATCATAATAATATCCAGTTGTGTGATAAGAAGAATAGATTAAATCAATATTTTTAGCTACCATACTATTTTCTTTAGTACTTAAATCAATATTTTTTTCACTATATTCTAATAATTGCCATTCTGTACTTTCTAAATTATATCCCATAGATTCTGCTTGATTCTGTAAATTTTCAGTATTAGTATAAACATTATGTGGGGCAGCAATATTATTATCACGCCAATAAGCTTTAGATGCATTAGTAATACCATTCATATTATTAATTCCTAAACTTGATATATCCTCTTTAGCACGATTACTCCATCCAAAATGTGCATAAATTGCACTATTTTCCATTGCATAATCCAAGAAATAATGTCTTGAAGAACGAACCGGACCAATTAAATTAACTTGTTTATCTTTAAATAAAGCCATAATTCTAGTTAGTCCACCTTCAACAATTATTTCATAATTAATATATGATTCTTGAAGCCCTGCGTGCTTAGCAGCATCATGATTATCAATCATAACAGCAATTGGTCTTTTATTACTATCAAGATCAACAACTTTAATATTTGATTTTGCTTCAACTTTTATTTTTTCTTTAAACTTTTCTTTTACTTCTTTTGGCATTAAGAAATAATACATTCCAGAAAAAAGTACTCCCAAAACTAAAACTAATAATATAACTTTTTTTACTATACTTAACTTTTTATTTTTCTTCTCTTTCACAACACATCACCTACTTTAATTTTATCATATAGTCAATAAATAATTACTAATTTTAAAAATAAAGTGTGTAAATAAATGTAAAAAACTACAGTTTTATTCTGTAGTTTGATTGTTTAAATCATACTTTTCACTTAAGGTAAGTTTTACTGTTTGATCTTTTAAATTATTAGTACCAGCACTAATACTTTGACTAGTTACATACCCATAACCTTCTATTTCGTATTTTATACCCATATAATTTAAAATACGTTCAGCATCACTTCTTGACCATCCTACCATATCTGGTAAACTTGGATTAGAATCATTAGTAACAATATAAACAGTATCATTAGAAAGTATTTTAGTGCCACTACTAGGATATTGTTTAATTACTTTATCACCATTACCAATTATTACTTGTTTAACACCAAAAGAATCTAATTCAACTTTTACATCATTTAAAACTTTGTTTGTATAATTACCCATAGTATATTCATTTACTGTAGTTGGTGATGTAACAGAAGAGAACATATTACGATACTTAGCAATACTTTGCATTACATTTTTACTTGCATCAGCAAGACCAACAGAAGTACCATGTGTAGGTCTTCGCATTGCTGCATAAATAATTATTTCTGGATCATCTTTAGGATAAAGACCAGTAAAAGAGAAAATATAGTCATTTTTACCAGATAACCAAGCTCCGGTTTCGGTATCATAAATTTGGGCAGTTCCTGTCTTACCTATAATATCGAAACCATCTATTTTATATAAATATCCCGTACTACCAGGATCAGTTCCATGAATTACATTATACATTAATTCTTTCATCTTATTAATAGTTGTAGTACTAACAATTTGTTCAGTTTTTTCAGTTTTACTTTCATATGTAACTTCATTAGTATTAGGATTAACAATTTTATCAATTATATGAGGTTTTAACATTTTTCCATTATTAGCAATCATTGTTAGTGCTTGCATTTGTTGAATAGCAGTTGTAGTTATACCTTGTCCAAAACCAGCAGTTGCAACTTCAATATCATAATTAAAATGTGTATCTCCTTTTTGTTCTCGTGAAAGTTCAATTCCTGTAAGTTCACCAAAACCATATTTTTCTAAACATTCACGTAAATCTTTTTTATTAATATATGTATTAAGAAGATTAGCAATACCAACATTACTTGAATATTCATAACCTTTATCGTATGTTATTGTTCCCCAACCAGTACGATTCCAATCATAAATTGTATCATCACCAATTTTAAAGTTACCAGATAAATATGTATCATCTCCCTTATATGTTCCTTTTTCCATAGCACACATATAAGTAAATGTTTTCATTGTACTTCCTGGTTCATATACGTAAGAAACTAATGGGTTTTCATAATTAGTAATATTTCTAATATTAGGATCAAATGATGGTGTTGAAGAAGTACCTAAAATATCCCCTGTTTTAGCATCCATAACATGAATCATTAACCATTCAGGATTATATTCTTCACTTGTTTCTTTAACTGCACTTTCAACAAATCTTTGAATATTGGCATCAAGTGTTAGATAAATATCACTACCATCTTCCGCATCAATTCGATATTCTTTAGTATTAGGAATCTTATAACCAAAACGATCTCGTTGATATTCTAAATACCCATTCTTTCCCTTTAATAAATTATCATATTTTTGTTCAATACCAAGTTCCCCAACGATTTCACCTTTATCATTTTCTTTTGCATAACCTAAAACATAAGAAGCAAAATCTCCATTAGGATAATAACGTTTCTGTGTTTCTATAAAATCAATTCCTGGTAAATTTAAAGCTTCAATTTCTTCTTTTTTTAATTCAGTTATACCACGTCCACCTGGTCCAAGTTCTACTTGATAACTATTTTTAGTAAGTAATTTAAGTAAATCTTCTTTTGTCATGTTTATTACTGGCGCAAGTTTTTCAGCTGTCATATCTGGATCTACAACATGAAGTGGTGTTTTAGAGTTAGCACTTCTACTTTCACTTAAATAAGCAATAACTGTGTAGGATGAAACATTTAAGGATAAAGCATTCCCATCTTTATCATATATAGTTCCACGACTTGAATAAAGAGTCTGTTTTACTGTATTACGACTCATAGCAAACTCATCCATATTTATTCCTAAAATATTAGGAGAAAGTGATAAATAAGCAAAAACAACATACAAAAAAACAATGATTAGAAAGAAAAACGCATAAACTAATTTTGGAAATTGCCAAGTTTTTAAACGTTCTACTTTCTTTTTCATTGTTACAGTCACCCACTTATTTATCAATTACAACGATATTATCATTATTGTACGCTAATCCCATATCACCTACAATATCTTTTACTTTATCAAATGAGGTTAATTCATTTACTTTCATAGTTAAACTTTCAACTTTCTTTTCTTGATTATTAATATCATACTTTATTTCTTCAACTTGTAAGTTTAAACTACCAATATTAGCTCCACAAAAAATTTGTACAACCAAAGTTAAAACAAGTGAAAGTGATCCTAAGAAATATAGCATCTTTTCACCTTTAGTAATTCTAATTCTTCTTGTTTTAACTCTTTTCATAAAACCTCTCCTTATTTTATTCTTTCAATTACTCTTAATTTTGCACTACGTGCACGATTATTATATTCAAGTTCATCCTGACTTGGTTCAAAAGTACCAACTATTTTATACTTTGGTAAGTATTCATCAGGAATAACTGGAAGTTTAGCTAATTCCTTAGGAACTTTACTAGCACTTTTAAATATATGTTTACAAATACGATCTTCTAAAGAGTGAAAAGTAATAACTGCACATCTACCACCAACATCAAGTAAACCTAAGGAATCAGTAATAGCTTTCTCACAAACATTAAGTTCGTCATTTACTTCAATACGAATTGCTTGAAATACTTTACGAGCAGGATGTTTATCACGTTTATACTTTTCAGGTACCGCACTTTTAATTATATCAACTAACTGGAATGTTGTTTCAATATTTTTAATACTTCTCTCTTTTTCTATCTTACGAGCAATACTAGTTGCATATTTTTCTTCACCATATACTTTAAAAATACGAACTAAATTTTCATAAGAATAAGTATTAACAACATCATAAGCACTTAAACTTTGTTTTTGATTCATACGCATATCTAACTTAGCATCTTTGTGAAAACTAAAACCACGTTCAGATTCATCTAATTGTGGACTAGATACACCTAAATCAAATAAAATACCATTTACTTTATAAACTCCTCGTTTATTTAATTCTTCTTTTAAATTAACAAAATTACTTTCAATAATTTCAAAATTATTAGCAAT
>CALVVE010000083.1 GCA_944363775.1 uncultured Bacilli bacterium
AACATAATAAGTATAATCAGATATACTTGTTTTAAATTTACTTAACCATTCATTAAAGTTTCTAGCCATTATTCTCACTTTCCTTTCTTCTTATTGTTAAATCTAAATATTCTTTTTCTTTTTCTATACCAATATACTTTCGGTTTAATCTACTAGCTGCTATTCCTGTAGTACCACTACCATTAAAAGGATCTAAAATTAAATCTCCTTCATCAGTAGAAGATAGTATTATTTTTTCTAATATTTCTATAGGCTTTTGAGTAGGATGTTTACCGCATTTCTTATCACTAGGTTTAGTAAGTGATGATTCCCAAACATCTTTCATTTGTTTGCCACCATTTAATTCTCTCATCAGAGAATAATTAAATTTATGTTTAGCTTTTTTTATGTTCTTTTTTGCCCAAAGAATAGTTTCAGTAGAATGGACAAAACATCTACAACTAATATTTGGCGGTGGATTTAATTTTTTCCAAGTTATATTATTTATTATTTTAAATCCTTCTTGTTCTAATGCCATACCTATTGAATAAATATTATGCATTGTTCCACTAATCCAAATAGTACCATTATCTTTTAATACTTGATAACATAATTTAATCCATTTTCTATTAAATTTATGTTTTTCATCAACACTAATAGATTTATCCCAATCACCTTTATTTACTGATACCATCTTTCCACCACTACAAGAAATACCATCACTAGATAAAAAATAAGGAGGGTCTGCAAATATCATATCAATACTTTTAGGTTCAATACCTTTTAGCATTTTAAATGAATCACCTTGTATAAGTTTAAAATCTTGTTCTTCATAATAATACTTCTTACTCATACATTACCTCCTATATATATTATACACTATTTATTACTCAAATCCTTTTTTATTCTCATAATTTGTAATAATTACTTCTTCAACTTTACCTCCTTTCTTTCCATTTGCATTTATATTTCTTTTTGCTTCAATTGCATGAATATTAAAATCTTTATATAATTCATTTATTAATGTTGTATTGTGATTGGAAAGCATAACATAAGACCATTTATTAGATAATTTCTTATATTTTTTAGAAAGTTTTTTTTATTGTTGTGTTGTGATTAGAAAGCATAACATAACACCCTTTATCAGATAATTCCTTAAATACTTTAGCAAGTCTTTTTTGTTCTTCTTTTCCAAAACCATCTTCAGTATAACTATTAAATGTTGATGTATCTGAATCATAAGGTGGATCAAAATATATAAAATCCCCTTTTTTAGCATCCTTTAGAGCTTCTTCAAAATCAACTGATAATATCTTAATATCGTTATAATTTAAATAACCACATATAATACCTAAATTTTGTCCTTCATAAGTATTTACTTTAGTTTTCTTACCAAATGGTACATTAAACTCATTTTTACTATTAACTCTATATAACCCATTAAAACATGCCTTATTTAAGTAAATAGTTCTTGCAGCTCTTTTATAATCTGCTAATTTATTAAATTTCTTTTTATCTCTATCTAAATTTCTAATTTCATAATAATATTCTTCTGAATGTTCTGTTTCGTGATGATTTAACTCTCTACACATCAAATCAAATTTTTTACTATCCTTAATACACTCATACACATTCATGAGTTCTTTATTATAATCATTAATAACAGCTTTTTTTGGTGAAAGTTCAAAAAGTAATGCTCCACCACCTATAAATGGTTCATAATAAGTATTAAACTCTTCTGGAACATATTTTTTTAATTTATCTATTATTTGTCTTTTTCCACCTGCCCATTTTACAAATGGTTTCCCTTTAATCATTTTTACTACCTCCAAATCAAAAAATACTTATTATGTGTAATAATGAAATTAAGAAAATCGAAATAATTAAGCAATCAAGAGCAAAATTATATAATTTAAACTTTTTACTACATATACAAGAATTAATATATATTTGATTCTTAATATCATTTAATAGTTGCTTTTCATCCATCTTTGATAAAGTATCATAATATTCTTTTCTATCCATTTTAGATATAGAACCGAAAAAAAGTATTGAAGTATAATTTATCTTTGACTTAATTCTTCCTTTTAATGCAAAAATACATAACAGGCATCCACATACTAATAATACTATTGAAATCATAATAATGAAAGTCTGAATATTATTCATATTTATTTTTTTATTAATAGAAAATGCATATCCAATGATTGCTACTAGAAAAACCAGAAGAATCGATATTTTATTATCAACATTATTAATCCATACATTTATATTATCAAATGTGTATTTAAAGTCTTCAAGTTTATTATTTTTATTATGCATCCTCATTCACCCACCTCTCAAACTCTATAAAAACAGGATTACCTACATAATAGGTTTTAAAATTATAATATTTAGATGAAAATAATTTAGTCCAATCTTCATAATCAGAAATATTACTATAAAATAATGAACTCATAACTACACTGCCAAACCATGAACCACCATTATATTTATAACCTAAATTCGCATTATTACATGCATCTATAACTGCCTTCCCAATCCAAATTTTATCATTAATACCTGTGCCTTTTCTACCAGATTTAATTATCAAATCTTCGTTCAAACCCAATCCTATTCCAACTGAAATTTTAGGGAAACCCTTTCTTTCAAAAAGTTTATTTAGTAACAATATTAAACAATTAATGTTAGTCGCATCTGAAAGGATTATTTTTAAGTCATCTTTATCTACAATATCGTATATTCCATAAACACAATCTCCTCTTATTCCGACTTCTTTAATTATAGAAGAACTATTTAAAATCTCAACAATCTCACTAGAAAACGATCTAATCATCTTAGATATTGTAATATCATCATTATCATTAAATAATTCAGTTGATTTTCTTATATCAACAAATAAAGAACCAACCCAACTTTTTATACCATTTTCATATGTAAAAGTAGCATCAGATGGAATATGCGTTTTACTTTCTACAGGAACACTCGAATTAAGAATCTCATTTATTCTTTTTTTTCCTTCTTTGTAATCATACATTATAATACCTCCTGATATAGTTTTAATCACGTCTAATATTATACCATGCAAAAAGACATTTTTCTTCAAAATGCCTTAAATTTCCACAATATTTTTTTAATTATTACTCATTATTCCCCATAAAAAGTGTATCCCCTTTTGCCACCGTATAATTAACTGTACTTGGTATATCTTCATTTGTTGTACCAGATATAGTAAGCACTTGACCAACAGATAATGTATCACTTGATAAATTATTAAGTTTCTTTAAGTTATCAACAGTCGTATTGAACTTTCTAGCAATAGAATATAATGTATCACCACTTTTTACAATATAAGTTTGATTATTGCTATCACTTGTACTATCTAAAGGAATCAAAAGTATTTGCCCAATAGTTAGTAAATCACTAGTTAGATTATTTATTCTTTTTAATTCAGCAACTGTTGTATTATATTCATTAGCTATTTTATATAAACTATCCCCTTTCTTTACTACATATGTTGTTGTCCCTTGTGGTGGAATTGAACCACCCATTTTAGTAGCAATAACAGCATCTACAATAGCATCAACGTATTTTTTATAATTAGTTTTTATCCTATTTAAATCGTCTTTATTATTAATAAATCCATATTCAATTAACACTGGCTCAGTTTTACCAGTATTTCGGTGTATAAAGTAATAATCTTTAGAAGTATCACTTGGTAAACGTCTTTGATAAAAAGTTCTTGTAACTTGACCAGCCGTTTCTAAAGCATTAAGAATGTTTTCAGCTAAAGTATCTTCGTTTCGTAAAGCATATATTACTTCAGCACCTTGAGCACTAGTACTACTAGATGAATTTATATGATTAGATATTACTATTACATCTTCACTATCACCAAAAGCATTTAAAATTCGATTTACTCTTTCAGTAGGATTTACTGTTTCATCAGTTGTTCTTGTGATAGCAACTGGAACGCCCATTTCTTTAAAACGTTCATACATATAATCAGATATTAATTTTGTTAAATCTTTTTCATTAGTATTATTGGCTACTGCCCCGGGATCATCACCACCATGGCCTGGATCTATAACAACTTTAAAGTCATACATATACATATTCCCCCTCTAAATTAATATATGTAATTAAATTAAAATTGTTATAATCAAAGACTATTATAATTAAACTTTAAAGATTTAATTAAATATAAATTGTTTATTTTTAAATAATTTTAAGAACAAAAGTCAAATAAATTTGACTGCATCTAATCTCACGATTAGATATTTCTCCTTCATCGGTGGCTTTCGCTTTTTCCTCCAGAGACTAATTTCCGATAGTCGCTACCGTACTTGCACTTTGCAGTGAAATTTTTTGATGTTTGTTCATCCGATTAACTTTAAATTATTTATTAAACCTTCCCACATTATAT
>CALVVE010000084.1 GCA_944363775.1 uncultured Bacilli bacterium
GTAAAGAATGAAATTGATAAGTTCTTAGATGAATATTATGATGATTATACTGGATTATATTTAAAAAGTAAGAAATTCTTAAAAGATTTGAATAAAATCGTTTAATTTTTCTTGCTTTTTTAATTGTAAAATAATTATTTTGTGGTAAAATATAACATTCAGGAGGAAAGTTTATGTTAAAAGAGTATAGTACAAAGAAAAAATTAAGATCTTGTATGATTGATTATTTTTCTAAAGTTGATTCTTCAATATTAACTTTAGATGAAGAAAAAGAACTTGCTTATTTAATTTTAAATGGTGAAATAGATGCAAAACGTAAATTTATTGAAAAAAATTTGAGGTTAGTCGTATATGTTGCTAAAAAATATGTTGGACGTGGAGTTGATTTAGAAGACTTAGTTCAAGAAGGAAATATTGGATTGATGAAGGCAGTAGAAAAATTTGATGTTTCAAAGGGATACAATTTTTCAACATATGCAATAAATTGGATTAGACTATATATTGCTCGTGCAATCGATAATAATTCAAGAACAATTCGAATACCTGTTTCCACAATTGAAAAAATTATTAAATTAAAAAAAGTAACAATGCAATTAGAAAATAAATTAAAAAGAACTCCAACAATTAGTGAAATTGCAAAAGAGTTAGAATGGTCTGAAGAGGATATAGATAGACTTTTATTTTTACAATTAGATATAATTAGTCTTAATTTAATTGAAGTTACAGATAATTCATTTAGGGAAGAGATGGTTGAAACAATTCCTTCAAATAGTTTATCACCAGACAATATAGTTTCTAAATTAAGTTTAAAGGAAGATATCAGTAAACTATTTAAAATGTGTAAATTAACTGAAAAAGAAATAAAAATATTAACAGAAATTTATGGTTTAAATGATTCTAATAAAATGTCAGTTCGTGATATTGCAAAACAATTACATTACTCACCAAGTGCAATAAACCAAATACATAATTATGCTTTATATAAAATAAGAAAATCATATTATGTAAAAGATATGTCTTATTATATGGATAATTCCGATGATGTAATGCAAAACATAGAAGTCTTTAGAGAATATTATAAAAACTATGGTGATAGATATTCAACTCCTAATCTATCTAAATTAAAAAAAAGATTTTAAGATTAACAATTTAATAGTTTTAAATTGACATAAACTTTATTTTATCGTAAAATGTAAGTGTAGTTATTTATAAATCTGATGACGGCTTGGAAAACCCGAGGAATATGTTAAGAGTGATTCGCTTAAGAATAAGTAAGGTGGAACCGTCCTATTGGATCCTTATAACTTAAGGGAATCTTTTATTTTAGGAGGATATTATGAAAAAAATAACAATGGAAAAATTAGTTAATATGTGCAAACAATATGGTTTTATTTATCAAGGTAGTGAAATATATGGAGGACTTGCCAATACTTGGGATTATGGTCCAATTGGAGTAGAATTAAAGAATAATGTAAAAAAAGCTTGGATGAAAAAATTTATTCAAGAATCTCCTTATAATGTAGGTATGGATAGTGCTATTTTAATGAATCCAAAAACTTGGGAAGCTAGTGGACACTTAAAAACTTTTAGTGATCCATTAATTGATTGTAAACATTGTAAAACAAGACATCGTGCTGATAAATTGATTGAAGATTTTACTAATGGAGAAGAAACAGGAGACGGATGGAGTAATGAAAAATTACTAACATTCATTAAAGATAATAATATAGTTTGTCCTAATTGTGGTTCTATGGATTATACTGATATTAGACAATTTAATTTAATGTTTAAAACATTTCAAGGTGTTACTGAAGATGCTAAAAGTACTATTTATTTAAGGCCAGAAACTGCCCAAGGAATATTTACAAATTTCTTAAGTGTACAAAGAAGTATGCGTCTTAAAGTACCATTTGGTATTGGACAAATTGGTAAAAGTTTTCGTAATGAAATTACACCAGGTAACTTTACTTTTAGAACTCGTGAATTTGAACAAATGGAACTTGAATTTTTCTGTAAACCTGGGACTGAATTAGAATGGTTTAATTATTGGAAAAATTATTGTAAAGAATGGTTACTAAGTTTAAATATTAAAGAAGAAAATTTAAGACTTCGTGATCATAAGAAAGAAGAATTATGTTTTTATAGTAATGCGACAACTGATTTTGAATATAAATTTCCATTTGGTTGGGGAGAACTTTGGGGTGTTGCTAGTAGAACTAATTATGATCTAACTCAACATGAAAAAGTATCTGGTGTAAGTCAAGAATATTTAGATCCAGAAACAAATGAAAAATATATTCCTTATGTAATTGAACCATCTCTTGGAGCTGATCGTGTTGTACTTGCCTTTTTAGCTGATGCTTATGAAGAAGAAACTTTAGAAGATGGTACTACTCGTGAAGTAATGCATTTTCACCCAGCTCTTGCACCATATAAATTAGCTGTACTTCCGCTTGTTAAGAAGTATCACAGTGAAAAAGCATTCGAAGTATATAAAGAATTAAGTAAACATTTTATGTGTACTTATGATGAATCTGGTAATATTGGAAAACGTTATCGTAGACAAGATGTTATTGGAACACCTTATGTTATTACAGTTGATGATGAAACAGTAAATAATAATACAGTTACAATAAGAGACCGAGATACTATGAAACAAGTAACTATTCCACTTGATGAGGTAGTAACATATATTAATGAAAAAATAAATTTTTAAATGGGTAGGGGGAGTTTATAATGATAAAAAAAGATATAAATACTAGTTCTAAGATATTTAATAAAAATAATGAAATAGGTAGTGGTGTAGAAGGTAGTATTTATAAAATAGACAGTAATGTTTATAAACTCTTTCACTCTAAAAAAAATTCTAATTTAACAGAATCTTTATGTTTATATTTAACAACAATAAAAACTAAACAAATAAGAATGCCAGAAACAATTTTATATAATGAACATGGTGAATTTTGTGGATATACAACATTTTATTTAGATAAAGGAAATGGTCTACACTTTGGAAAAATGACGGTACAAGAATTCTTTAATAATTTAAATGTTTTATATCAAGATATAAATTTATTAGCACAAAAACATATTAAATTAGAAGATATTAACTTATTTATTACAAATGATTGTAAAATATATGTGATTGATGTTGGTAATTATAAATATTTACCTAATGAAGATGTAAAAACAATTTGTAAACAAAATGAATTATTATTTAATGATGGAATAATTGATTTATTTCAAAATTGTTTTGTTAATACATCAATTGGTGATGATATAAAAAATTATTTTAAAGAACTTCCTTTAGAAAAAGAAAACTTTGTAAAAGAACTTCATATAATGTTAGGTTATTATAAAGATATAGATTCTTTTTTTAATGATTTATGTTAATAATTAGTAAATTTATATAAATTTAGTAAATAACTAGAAAAGATGAGATATATGGAAACAAAAAATTATTATGTAAATGGGGAAAAAATTAATGTTAGAGTAGATATACAAGCACCTACTTTAGGTACTGGTTATGAATCAAGAGTGTTATTTGTGAATGGTAAAGCCTTTAAAATATATCGTGATTATATGTTAGATAAAAACAACTTAGGAGAAAAAGAATGTTTATTTTTATCTAAGATTAAAACTAATAAAATAATTCTTCCAGAAAGTCCTATTTATAATGAAGAAAAGAAGTATTGTGGATATACATCTAAAGCTTTATGGAAAGGTGAAACAAAAGATTTATTTTATACTTCAACTTTAAAGTTTATAGAGAATGTAAAAGAATTATATGAAGATGCGAAAATAATGACTGAAAATAATGTGATGTTAGATGATTTAAGAGAAGAAAATATTGTTATTACTGAAGATGGGAAGTTTTATATTATTGATCCTGGTTATTTTGTTTGTTATTCTTTAAAACCTGAACAAGAAAAACTAAAAAATTTAGTAGAAATAAATAATAAATTTGTTAGAGATGTTGTTTTAATTGTATTAAAACAATTGCTTAGTAAAAATAAAAATGAATTTATTTTAGAATTATGTGAATTATTAAATGATTATTCAATATTGAAAGAATTTAAAAATAGTGTCTTAAATGAACTTAAGTATGAGAGGTATTACTAAGGGGTGATTAAATGAATAAATATATACCAAATATGTATTATAAAAATATATATGAAATTAATTATAAATTATTAAAAGAAAAGGGAATAAAGTGTATTTTATTTGATTTAGATAACACATTAGTAGAACCACATACTAAACATTCTAATCCTAAACTACAAAATTTATTTACAGAATTAAAAAAAGATTTTAAAGTAATAATATTTTCTAATAGTTTTATAACACGTTTACTTCCATTTAAAAAAGAATT
>CALVVE010000085.1 GCA_944363775.1 uncultured Bacilli bacterium
GAAGAAAATGATTTGGTATTAGTTGGTTTAGTTGGATTAAAAGATCCTGTTCGTGATAATGTTATTGAATCTATAAAAGCTTGTAAAAGTGCAGGTATTAGACCAATTATGGTAACAGGTGATAATTTACCTACAGCTTTAAGTGTTGCTAAAGAAATAGGTATTTGTAGAAATGATTTTGAAGGAATTAATGCTAGTGAATTAAATAATTTAAATACTAGAGATTTAATGCGTTATGTAAATAAATATTCAGTATTTGCTCGTGTTAGTCCAGAACATAAATTACAAATAGTAAAAGCTTTACAAAAGAAAGGTAAAGTTGTGGCTATGACAGGAGATGGAGTTAATGATGCTCCTGCTATAAAACTAGCTAATGTTGGTATTGGTATGGGTAAAAGTGGAACTGATGTAACTAAAAGTGTTTCTGATATATTGTTATTAGATGATAGCTTTAATACTATTACGACGGCTGTTAAAGAAGGAAGAAGAATATATGATAATGTTATTAGTAATATTCTTTATAACTTATCTAGTAACTTTACGGAAATTGCTATAATTTTATTTGGTTTATTTACTGGTAATACAATAATTTCAGCAATTCATGTTTTATATATTGATTTAGTTGCTGATACACTTCCTTCAATTACTCTTGCTTTTGAAGGATATTCTAAAGATATAATGAATCGTAAACCGAATGGTTTAAACAAACGAATTTTTACTAATTATTTTACTTCTTTTTTAACAACTTCAGTTATTATAGAAACATGTTTAAGTCTATTTATTTATTTTCACTTCCTATCCCTTGGTGTAGGAATTGCTCAAACACTTGCTTTATTAAGTATAATTATAAATGAATTTGTTTTTGCTTATAACTGTCGTTCATTAAAAGAAAGAATTCATAGAAGAGGAATATTCTCTAATAAGTATTTAAATTTAGGAATATTATTATTAATGTTTATTCAAGTTATAGTATTCTTTACACCAGTTGGAAGTATCTTTGGTTTAGAAGCTATTACACTAAGTCAATTTATTTATGTATTTATAGTTAATATTTTATCTTTTGTGATAATTGAATTATTAAAACCAATCTTAGTGAAGAAATTTAGGGATGAATAGTAAATCTTATTGATTTACTATTTTTCGTGTTATAATATGGGTGTAAAATAAATTTTATGGGAGTGTGAGTTTATGAAGAAAAAAATATTCATTGGAATAGGAGTAGTTTTAGCTTTAATTGTTATTACAATTGGCTATTTTGTTGTAACTGATTTAAATCAAGAAAGTAAACTAGAAAATGAATTAATTGAAATTAGTGATATGGTTAATGAGGATAATGTTGATATTGATGCAGTATATGAACGTTTAAATAGTACAGTTACTACTGGAGATTATAAAGTTGTTGAAGTTGCTTTTAAAACTTATTTAAAAGATAATTTTGATAATACTTTAAAAATAGCCGAAATTTTAGAAGATGAACAACTTGTAAATATTTTGACACCAGAAAATTATTTAAATGATGGTAAAGATTTTATTAAAACAAAAGAGTATATTACAACAACTAAAACAAATTTAGAAAAATATAAACAATCATATATTGAATTTTTTACTGAAGAAAAAGCTATGTCATATATTAATGATAAAGGATTAGATGATTACTATATTGATTTATATAAAGATTCATATGTTGGGGATATTGAAAATGAATCTAGTGAAGATATAAAAGTTGTTGAAGAGTCTATTGATGATATTATTGAAATATTAAATGTTTCAGAAGAAGTTATTAACTTTTTAATAGAGAATAAAGATTCATGGAATATTGATGATAATAATATTGTGTTTAGTAATGATGAACTTTCTAACAAGTATGATAGTTTATTAGACAAATTAATGTAATGTTAAAAAAACGGGCATAAAAGTTATTAATGTTTGATAGACTTTTATGTCTTTTAATTATATAATGTAAGTGAGGTGAGATAATGAATATTGGAAATAAATTATATCAAGCTAGAAAAAATATTGGTATGTCACAAGAAAAAGTTGCCGAAAAATTAAATGTTGCAAGACAAACAATTTCAAAATGGGAACAAAATGAAACAGTACCAGATTTAAAACAAGCAAATGCCTTAGCTAACTTATACAATAAAGAAATCAATGAATTAATAAGTGATGATGAATATAAAGAAATAAAAGAAGTTTTAAAAAATACTAATGAAAAAAATGTAGATAAAATTAATTGGACTAAAGTTTGGAGTAAAAAATATCCTGTTTTAGGAACATATCAAAATGAAGTAGACGTTAATTATTATAGTAAAGAATTAAAGAGTTTATTAGATAAATTAGAACAAGGTTATAATTATAGTAGATTAGATGCAATGCTAGTCTTAAAAGATATTTTAGCTCATACTTGGAAAGGAAATAAATAATTATGAAAAAAGAAAAAGCTTGTGGAACAATTATTATTGATAATAATAAAGTTTTGTTAATACAACAAAAGCAAGGATTTTATGGGTTCCCTAAGGGACATGTTGAAGGAAACGAAACTGAAGTAGAAACAGCTATTCGTGAAACAAAAGAAGAAACTAATTTAGATGTTGTTGTTGATGAAAGTAAACGCTTTGAAATTTCATATATCGTTAATGATAATATTGATAAAAACGTTATTTATTTTTTAGCTAAATTAACTGGTGAAAATAATATTATTGCTCAAGAAGAAGAAATTAATGAAGTTCTTTGGGTAGATATAGATAAAGCTGAGGATATACTTACTTTTGATAATTTGAAAGAGTTATGGAAAGAAGTGTTAAAAGAGGTCAGGTAGTAGAAAACTCTTGCTTACCAGGGTTTGTGAAATTAGGTTATATTTGTGGGATGGATTAATATTCATCTTTTTTATTATCAAAAACTAAAATTGGTTTATTCTTAATTTAAAATAAAACTTTTTTTAAATTATTATATATGTTATACTATCTACAAGAAGTATTAAATAGGTAAAGTAGGTGGTGAAGTTTATGAATTATATAGTTAGCGATAAAAATAAAGATTTTATTAAAGTAATTGAAAAAGTTATAAATGAAAGAAAAAATGAAATATTTGAGTTTTTTAAAAAAGAAGAATGTAAATTAAATTTTAATATTTATATTTATGATACAAAAGAAGAATTAGTAATTGGTTTAAAAGATAGAGGATTTAAGGATAGTCCTGATTATATGGTTACTTGTTTTAAAGATGAAGATAACTCTCTTAATTTCTTTGTTCCAAAAGATAATCCAAAAGATAATGAATTTTCAAAAGAAGAATACAATGATGTTATATTTCACGAATTAATTCACGCTATAGAATATGCTTTGTTTGGTGAAAAACCAGAATGGTTTAATGAAGGTATTGCAAAATATTTAGATGGAACTTATTCTAAAGGAATGAAATATTTATTTGATAATTATATTAATAAAACTCTTATCCCTAGCGGTGAAGAAATCGAAAAAGAATTTGGAATGCATAACTATGATAGTTATGATTATGCTTATATAATGATTAGTTATTTAATAGAAACTATGGGTCATAATAATTTTTTAAAGTTACTTGAAGATGAAAATTTATTTAATAAAACAAAACAAAATTTATTATTAAAAGCAATTTGTTATTATAATGAATTAATATATGGTACTAAGTATTATAATGCTGATTTAAATAATCCACATTGGTTATTTCACGGTAGTTCTAAAAAGTTAGATGTTTTATTACCCCAGCAAAGTCATGATTCAAATAATAATAAAATAAATATAGATAATGCTTTATTTGTTACATCTTCTTTAAAGATTGCTTCTGCTTATGCATTTAAAGATAGTATTAAAGAATATAGTAAAAATTTAAATTGGAATTTTGAGGTTACAAATTATGAAAATTATCCAATAATGACTATGAAAAACGTTAAAATAAAAGATAATTTAGAAGGTTATATTTATGTTTTTTCTAATAATGGAAATGTTTTAAATGAACCTAAAGATTCATTACAATTTAAAATATATGACAAAGTCATTCCATACGATGTAATGGAAGTAAAATATAATGATTATAAAGATAATTACAAAGTAATAAGAAATTAAGATAAATTTACGTTATAGTGAGGAATAAAAAATTAATAATAAAGGAGGATATTATGAATTTAGAAAGATTTATAAAAGCACAAGAATATAATTATAAAATAGCTTTAGATGAAATAAGAAAAGGTAGAAAAGAAAGTCATTGGATATGGTATATTTTCCCTCAAATTTCAGGGTTAGGATATAGCGATATGGCTAAATATTATGGGATAAACGATTTAGAAGAGGCTAAAACTTATATAGATAATGTAATATTAG
>CALVVE010000086.1 GCA_944363775.1 uncultured Bacilli bacterium
CACTACACCATGTTTGTTTTACTAAGTATTCTTTATTTTTTAATTTTGAATAAAAATAATTATTTAACCAATCATTTGCATAACTACTACCATATTGTTCCGCTGTATTTTCTGCTCCCCATGGAATTGCTGTTACATTTTCTTCTGTAATCAAACGAATACTTCCATCTGCATTCTTTCCCATGATTCGCCACATAAATCCATTAAACCATACATAATTGCTTCCATTATTTATTTTAAAAAATTCATTTGATGTAGTTCCAAAAATTGCTTCAAAAGCAGTATTTGCTCCCATTGAAACTAAAATTTCTTCTGATAATCCTGCTTCATCAAATGCCCAATTTTCAAAATTTTCAGGAATAAATTGGTAATCTTCTGTAAAAAATTTAGCATCTATTTCTTCAGTTGAAGAGAACATTTTAGAACCAATTAAAGTATCATAAAAAAATTGTTTATTACTTTTTCCAACTTTTATATATGTTCCTCCAATGTAATTATAAGTTGGTCCACTACTTAATAATTCTGTTGTTACGCTTTCTAATGTTTTTTCTTCTGGTGCAGGATCTGGAGCATTTCCACTATCTTGCGCAAAATTAAGTTTTAATGTTAATTGTTTTGACTCTTCTGGTAAACTTGTTGCACTCTCATCAAATGTTACTATTACTTTAAATGTTATTGATTCATCTACTGCAAGCTTTGTATATCTTGTTATCCCACTTATTTTAAAAGTTATATCAGTTGGAGCTTTTTCATTTGCTTCATCTATTCCTTCTATACTTTCTAAATAAGCATTTAATTTACCTTTGTTTTGTACCGTTACATTATATTCGGCACTACTTCCTGGTTTATCTAATTGCACTTGGAATGTTGCGGTTGTTGGAGCCGTTATTTCTTTATTAACTGTAGTTGCCCCATTCATTGTACCTTCCCCAATATCCGTAAATACTACCTTAAAATCACTTGTAATATTAGATGTACCATTAATTTTTAAATTACTACTTAACGCAGAAAAAGCTATGGTCATACCAATAACCATAACTATTAATACTGCAAGTATTATGTTTTTTCTTCTTCTAGTACTCATACGCATAGTATCACCCCTACTATAATTAAGCTATTTTATTTATACTAATTAAAATAATCTAAGTATATCATTATAAGTAATAAATATCATTAAAAGAATTAATAAGATAAATCCTACAGAATGAATCCAATTTTCTATTTTAGGATCTACTGGACTACCTTTAATTTTTTCTATAATCATAAATAATACTCTTCCACCATCAAATGCTGGGAATGGAAGTAAATTAATAAATCCTACATTGATACTTAAATAAGCTGTTAAATATACTAAATTTAAGAATCCTGCTTTTGCTGATTCACCAACAATATTAAATATTCCTACTGGTCCAGCTAAATTATTAAGTGATAAAGCACCAGTACATAAATAGAAAATAATTAATACCATTTGATGTAATAAACTAAATGTTTTAAAGAAAGCATATTTTAGTGATGCTAGAATACCATATTCTCTTTGATCACTTAGTGCAAAACCATAAGAGTAAACTTCATTACCTTCTTCATCTTTTTCTTTTTGAGGTTTTACATTGAGCGTTTCTTCTTTACCATCTCTAAGTACTTTCATTTTAGCTTCATTTTGTCCATTAACTTGAATTTCTAAAACAAAGTGATCTCCTGAAATAATTTTTTTACCATTTATTTCAATTATTTCATCATTTTTTCTAAGCCCAGCTTTATAAGCAGCACCATCTTTAGTTACTTCTCCTACTTTAGCATTCAACACTGGACTTCCAGCTATTAGTGAAATTATAAATAAAAGTGTTATAGCTAAAATAAAGTTCATCATTACTCCAGCTATAATTGTCATAAATTTTTGCATCCAAGTTTTAGATTGCATTTGTTTTTCTTTTGGTATATCTTCATCTATTTCTATTTCTTCACCAGCCATAGAAACATATCCTCCAATTGGAATTGCCCTTATTGAATAATCTGTCTCATCATTTTTTCTATTCCATCCAAATAATTTTGGACCCATACCAATTGAAAATTCATAAACGTATATACCAGCTTTTTTGGCAAAATAATAGTGTCCAGCTTCATGTATCAACACTGTTATTCCTAAAATAATTATAAACTCTATTAGTGTAATTATAAATGTCATAATATCCCCCTTAAATAATTGTTATAAAAAACATAAATCCTAACATTACAAATATTATACTATCAAGTCTATCAAGTATTCCACCATGCCCTGGCATAATATTTGAGAAATCTTTTTTACCATAGTATCTTTTTATTGAACTAAATACTAAATCACTAAATTGCGCAATTATTGATAAGAATAAAGTCATTAGTGTAACAAAGTAAATTGGAATAGTTGGGTTTACTACTACGTGAAAGAAAGTTGCCCCAATTAATACTCCAAATAATGTTCCACCAATACTACCTTCCCAAGTTTTTTTAGGTGAAATTACTTCAAGTAATTTATGTCTTCCTATTAAACTACCAATAAAATATGCATAAGTATCTGTCATAATAGTAATAATAAACAAATAAACTATATATAATAAACTTGTATTTCTAATTAAAATTAATAAGTTAAATGCAGTTCCTATAAAAAACAATCCTGAAATTAAATAAAAAGCATCATTAACACTATAAACTTCTCTTTTATGATACATTACTACTGGTATTAAATAAGCTAAAAATAGTGCTGAAATTAAACGAAAATCAACTAAGAAGTTAAATTCTTTCATTCCACTTTTTGATAACACCATAATAGCTAGTAATAGAAAAGACATTACTTTTACAAAGTCAGGCATTTTCTTTCTTGTTTCTTTAATATGAATAAATTCTCTAAGTCCTTGAATAGCTAATAATAAAACAGCTATTTCAAATACCCAACCCCCATATAATAATATTGGTACAAAAAGTGCTAAAGCTACAGCCCCACTAATTACTCTTTGTTTCATCTTTTAAACCTCCAAATCTTCTTTCTGTATGATTGTATATACTTAATGCTTTTAAAAGTTCTTCTTCGTTAAAATCAGGAAAATAAGTATCAGTAAAATATAGTTCTGAATAAGCTAAACTATATAACATAAAATTACTAATTCTTTTATTACCACCAGTCCTAATTAATAAATCTATTGGTGGTAAATCTTGATACAAATATTTATAAAGTATTTCTTCATTAATTTTATCACTAGGAACTTTTTCATCAATAATTTTTTTAACCATATCAACTATTTCACTTTGTCCTCCATAATTAAGACAAATATTTAATATTCCCCTATGATTATTTTTAGTACTTAAAACTAACTTTTCTTCTGTTTTAAGAACACTTTTAGGTAAATTTTCTACTCTTCCAGAAAAAACTATTTTTATATTATTTTTATTACAAATATTATTTAATTTATCAAAATTATTAGAAAATAACTTCATTAAATAATTAACTTCAGCTTCTGGTCTTTTAAAATTTTCTGTAGAAAATACAAATATACTTAATATTTCTATTCCATTATTAAAAATAACAGGAACTATTTTTTCTAATGTATTTAATCCTTCTTTATGACCTAAACTACGATTTAAACCACGTTTTTTAGCCCATCTACCATTACCATCTAAAATAATTCCTAAATGTTTTATTTTATTCATATTATTACCTCAATAATAATTATATTATAATTTTAACTTTTTATCAAGAATTACAATTCTTTTATATAAATAAAAGTTTACTTTACACTCTTAAAAATATTTTTTTAATAATAACTTTTTTTAATGTTATAATATTAATGGTGGTTATATGGAAAATAAAAGTATATATGATGTTAATAGTAAAGATATTAGTTTTAAAGATAGAAAAAATGATCGTGATAAATTAATATCTAATTTTAATATGGATGAGACTAAACCAATTGATAAAAATGATATAAATGAGGTATTAAGTGATAAAACTTCTAAGTTTAAAGAGTTACCTATTAATGAACAAAAGGTAGTTAAAAAAGAAATTGAATTAGAATTATTATATAATTATAATGATCATGAATTACCTGTTTTAAAAAAGAAAAAGAATAATTATTTTATTTTAATTTTTCTTATTATTATATCTTTATGTGTAATTGGAATATATTTTATTGTAAACGAACAAAAGTGAAATAAATTTGACTGTGCCTAATCTCACGATTAGATATTTCTCCTTCATCGGTGGCTTCCGCTTTTTCCTCCAGAGACTAATTTCCGATAGTCGCTACCGTACTTGCACTTTGCAGTGAAATTTTTTGATGTTTGT
>CALVVE010000087.1 GCA_944363775.1 uncultured Bacilli bacterium
TAGGGGGTAAACTTGTGAAATTTAAAATTGTATTATTAGCTATATGTACGTTATTACTTAGTGGTTGTACAGCAACTTATGAGTTAAATATTAAAGAAAATACTTTTACAGAAACAGTTAAGATAAATAATATGAATTTAACAGATGATATTAAACAAGTTTATTTAACTAATCCAATGCCTGTTGATTATCGAGAAACTTGTTATTTAGATTATGACCGATTAGTCAAGCCAAACGAAATAGAAAAAGAACCAGGAATCAATTACTATAATATTAAAGAATCAGATAATGGTTTAATTGCAACTGCCGATATTCAATTAAAAAATTATAAATATTCTAGACCATTAAATTATGCATTTGTAAATATGAATGTAAATAATTATGACAATTATATATCTATATATGGATTTGATGGTCCAGCAATATTTAATATGTATAATAATCTTGATAGTTTTGAAGTTATTATTTCTACGGATAAAGAGGTTACTGATCAAAATGCGGATAAAGTAATTGATGGTAAGTATTATTGGACTTTTACACGTGAAGATGAAGATAAAGAATTGTATATTGAGATGGACTCTACAAAGATTGCAAATGAAAAAAAGAAGAAAGAAATGGATAAATTGCAATCATTAGTGATTATTTCGATATTAATAGGAATATCTATTATAGCTTTTATATCCTTCTTAGTTATTAATTTTAAACATAAGAGAAATAATAAAATATAAAGGAGTGATACAATGAAATTAAAATTTAGAGCTGAAAAAAAAGATTTTATAATCTTTGGTATATTTTGCTTAGTATTATTATATTTAGTTGCTATTGGACTTTTAAATGTTGTATCATTTCTTAGTGACTATACATTTTGGGGACTAAACCCACTTCCTGCTTTTGGTCCGGATTATATTGTTGCAACTTTTGTTTTCTTCTTTTTTGCTCTAGCTGGAATCTTTTTAAGTGTTCAATCCTATTTCTTTGAAAGAGATAAAGGATTTGGTGTAACTACACAAAAAAAAGATAAAGGTGGCTATGCTAGATGGGCAACTGAAAAAGAAATGAAAGCTGTTCTTACAAAAATTGATCCACGTCAAGATCACTTAGAAGTAGGTGGTATACCACTTTATAATAATGGTAAACAATTATGGGTAGATAGTGGAGAATATCATAATCTTATTATTGGTTCTACTGGTAGTGGTAAAACACAAATGATGGTTCAACCAATGGTAAGTGTACTTGCTAAAGCAGGGGAATCTATGATTATAACTGACCCAAAAGGTGAAATATATGAAACTAATGGAGAGATGTTACGAGAAAATGGTTACAAAATAGTTGTTCTTAATTTTCGTAATCCGCTTAATGGTAATTCATGGAATCCTTTTGCCCTTCCATATCAATTATACAAATCTGGAAATATTGATAAATCAGTTGAATTACTTGAAGACTTAGGATTAAATATTATTCGAGATCCTAATAATAAAAGTGGTGATCCATTCTGGGAAAATACATCAGCCGATTATTTTACAGGATTATCAGTTGCTTTATTTGAGGATGCTGATGAAAGTGAAATAAATTTAAATAGTATTAACTTAATGGTTACTGAAGGTGACGATAAGTGTGGTATGGGTTCAAACTACGCTAAAGAATATTTTAATACAAAAGACAAAACTGGTACAGCATTTATAAAAGCTTCAAGTGCCGTAAATGCGCCAAATGAAACTCGCGGAGGAATTTTATCAGTATTTAAGCAAAAAGTAAATTTATTTGCTTCCCGAGCTAATTTAAGTGAAATGTTATCACATAGTGATTTTAACATGGAAGATATTGGTAAAGAAAAAACTGCTGTTTTCTTAATTATTCAAGATGAGAAAACAACATATCACCCTTTAGTTACAATTTTCTTAAAGCAATGTTATGAATCTTTGATTGATGCCGCACAAGGATGCCCTGGAGGAAAACTTCCATATAAAACAAATTTTATATTAGACGAGTTTGCCAATATGCCACCTCTTAAAGATGTTACAACAATGGTAACGGCTGCTCGAAGTCGAAATATTCGTTTTACATTTATCATTCAAAACTTTGCTCAATTAAATGATGTTTATGGTAAAGAACAAGCAGAAACTATTAAAGGTAACTGTGGAAATATAATTTATTTAATAAGCAGTGAAATGTCAGCTTTAGAAGAAATAAGTAAAATGTGTGGTGAAGTAAAATCTAAAGAAAAAGATAAAACTGCTAGTACACCACTTGCTACTGTTAGTGATTTACAAAGATTACCAGAGTGGACGGTTATTATATTAAGAATTAGAATGATGCCTTTTAAAGCTAAATTGACACCTTACTTTAAAATGGAAAAAAATGGCTTATGGGGTAAAAAATACGAAAAAGCTACATATCCAACTAGACAAAAATATGAATATAAAGTGTTTGATATTAAATCTTTTGTTGATAAACAACGTCAAGATAAGATGAATGAAATATTTGGAAAGTCATCTACTCCAAGTTCTATGGATATGCCTAAGCCACCTTTTCCAATGCCTGGAATGGGACCTGGTGATAGTAATGTTGATGACATTTTAAAAAGAATTGATGAACAGATTGCTAAGTTAGAAGAAGAAGAAAAGGCTGAAAAAGAAAAATTAGAAAATAAAGCTAATGATGAAATAAAAGAAGATTCAGTTACAACTATTGAAACTGATGAAAATTCTAACGATAAAAAAATAGATGATATCTTAGATGAAATTAATTTAGACAATGATGATATAAATGATTCAATTGATAATATAGTAATAGATAATGATAAATCAGAATCAAATGTAGATAAACCTGATTTAGAAATGCAAAAATTAGTTTCAGAAATAGATGATTCAACAAAAGAAGAGTTATTAAAACAAATTGATAAAAAAATTAAAGAATTTGAAAAAGATGAAGAAACAAAAAATATTGTTATTGATAATAAGGAAGATAAACCAATTATTAAAGATACTAAGAAACAAGTAGAGAATGTAGTAACTTTAGATAACAATGATGATTTTGTTACTGATGATCAATTCTTTGATGATTTCTTTAATGATGATGAAGAACTTTAAAAAGTTCTTTTTTGTCATTTTAAAAAATTATTCATATAATATATTAGGTGATTTTATGAATATTACGATTAATGATTTAAAAAATAATTTATTTAATGGAATTATAGTTGATATCAGAAGTATTCAAAAATATAATAATCATCACTTACCTAGTGCAATTAATATACCTTATTCAAAATTAATGTTACAATATAAAGAATTATTAAAAAAAGAACAAAAATATTTAATATATTGTGAAAAAGGTATTACAAGTCCTAAATTAGTTTTATTTTTAAAAAAACAAGGTTATGATTGTTATAACCTTGTTGGAGGATATGAAGAATGGATAATAAATAATGATTAAATTTCTGGATTATCAATAGATATATCTAAATTATTAGAACGAGAATTATAATTTTTAACTATGACAAATAAAGTTATTATGGCTGCAATTAAAACTAAAGAGGAAGCAATTACTTGAATAAAGGAATCTTCTTCTTTTTTTGTGTTTTTATTTCTTTCATATTCTTTAACACTTGTATATAAGAAGAAAGCAAGTAGTATAGTTGCTAAAACTTTAATAAATAAAGCAATATCTAAAGCTTCCTGTTCTGTTAATATAGGTTCTTTATTTTCTAGTATTAATTTTTGATTATATAAAAGAACTATTGATATACCTATAGTTATTAAAAAAAGAGAAGAAGCGATAATCTGTCCATTAACTAATAACAAATCTTCATCATTATTATTCATATTTTCTTAGTTCTTGTGCTTTCTTTAACTCACTAACAGTTACAAATTGATATCTTTCTTCTTTCAATTTAGGTAATATTATTTCTAAAGCTTTTAATGTTTTTTCATGTATATCGTGCATTAATACAATATCACCATCATCAACTTTTCCAATAACTCTATTTGCAATATCTTTATAATTTTTTAATTTCCAATCCAAAGTATCAATATTCCAAAGTACAATATCTAAAGTTGTATTATTTTTAATCTCATCATTAACAGAACCATATGTTGGTCTAAGTAAAGTTGGAGTATAACCAATTGTACTTTTTAAAATAGATTGTGTTTGATTAACTTGATTAATAAAATCATTTTTATTAAGTTTTATTAACCATTTATGATTATATGAATGATTTCCTATTTCTGATCCTTGTTCAACCATTTTAATTAGTGTTTCTTTATACATTTCAACTTTATTACCAAGAACAAAGAAAGTTCCACTCGCATCATA
>CALVVE010000088.1 GCA_944363775.1 uncultured Bacilli bacterium
TATATAACTTAAATCTTTTATTTCTTTTTTTGTATGTTTATATATAAAATCTTTTAATTGTAAATAATCAATTTTTTTATCTTTAATACTTTCATTAACTGTATCTAATAACATTCTTTGTAATTCTTGTTTGGCTTTTTTATCATAACTATTATTTACATCAATATTAAAGTAAATTATATTAGAATCTTCTTTATCTATTTTTTTTATTGTTTTTATATCTTTTAAAGTAATATAATCATCATCTACTTTTAATATATATTCATTAATCATATTATTTAAAATTAATAATCCATCAGTATTATTAGACCAACTATTAAATTTATTATTTTCTATTATTCCAATTTTCCCGTTTTCTAAATTATCATCTACTAACTTATAACTTGTTAAGAATAATGAATTACTAGTATTACTTTTTGTTATATAATCATTATAAGTTATTTGATTATTAATATTTTCTAAACTTAAATACTTATTAATAATATTATTTAAATTACTATTTTTAGTTTCAAATTTAGTGCTTGATAAAGAATTTAATATATCTATTGCTTTAGTACTTTCAGCTAAAACAATATAAAAATTTTTCTTAGTTTCATTATCTTCATTAATAATTTTTAGTAATTCTTCTATTCCTTTAGAACCAGTTTCTTCACTTATAATTATTAAATTTAAATGTCCTAAATATAATGGTTTATTATAATTTTGGGATATGTTATAAAATGTTTCTTTGATGCTTTTACCTTTACCAGTAATAACTCTTGTTGGATTTTCTTCATTATCAGAAATTGTGAGTAAAGATAAAGTATATTCATCAGTGTAATCGATGGCAAGTGCTGAAACTAAATAAATGTCGTTTAATTCATTATAATTACAGCCACTTATTAATAATAGAGCTATTAAAGCAAAAATAATCTTTTTCATTTATCTCCCTCACTTTGCTTGTAAATATTTTTTTTAGTTAAAAAACTTGGTCTTTTTATTTTAGTTGGGGTTGGAAATTTAATAATACTATCTTTAATATCATCCACCGAAAATGGAGCAATAGTTACTAAATATGGAATATCTAAAAATCTTGTACTACATAAATTAGTTATAAACATTAATCCCATAATAACAATACCAATTACTCCTAAAATTGAACCGGAAATTAAAAATAAGAAACGCCAAACTCTAAGTCCATTAATCATATCTACATCACTAAATAATAATCCACAAATAGAAGTCATGGCAATTATAATAATAGATATTGGTGATACTATACCAGCTGATACAGCTGCATCTCCTAAAATTAAACCACCAACTACACTTATGGCTGTTCCCATTCTTTGTGGCATCCTAATATCTGTTTCTCTTAATATTTCAAATGCAAGCATAAGTAAGAAAACTTCGAAAAAAGTTGGGAAGGGGACATTACTTCGTTGTTTTACAATTGAAAATAAAAGTTCATCGGGTATCATTTCGGGATTAAAAGTTGTAATCGCAACATAAAAAGCTGGTAATAATAGTGTTATAAAAAAACTTAAGAAGCGAACTATTCTTGCAAAATTTACATTCCAATTTTTTTGATAATAATCTTCAGGAGAGTGGAAGAAATCTATAAATACTCCTGGACATATTAAAACAATTGGACTATTCTCAACCATAATTACTATTTTTCCATCTAATAGTGATTGACATGCTAAATCAGGTCTTTCAGTACTAAGCATCTGTGGGAAAATTGTTCTTTTATCACTTATTAAAAATTCTCTAATATAACCACTATCTAAGATACCATCAATATTTATTTTTTTAATTTTTTCTACAATCATATTAATTCTACTTATTGGAACTATATCTTTTATATAACTTATAGTAATTTTTGTTTCAGTTCTTTTTCCAACAATAAATTCTTCAAACCATAAATTATGATCTTTGATTCTTTTTCTAATTAATCCTAAATTAATCATATAGTTTTCAGTAAAACTATCTTTTGGACCTCTTATAACAGCCTCACTACTAGCTTCATTAACACCACGATCAATTGGTCCTTTTGTTTCTAAAGCTAACCAAGTATTACTATCTTCACTAATTACACATGTAAAACCATTTGGTAAAATACTAATAACTTCTTTTAAACTTTTTAATTTTAAAATATTGTTATTTGCTAATTTATTTTCTAATTGTTCAAATAAATTTTCATCATCTAAAAATAACGTACTTTTCATTAAAAAATCACTTATTTTATCTCCACTACAAACACTATCTAAAAATACATATCCCATTTTTTTATTGTTAATTTTTATTATTCTAGTTTTTAAATCAGTACTGTTACCAAAAATATTTTTTATATTTTCAAACTTTTTTTCGATAGTATTCATAAGATCACCTAATTTTATTATGTCTTTTTTATTCATTAATATGTATTTAATGATATAATGTTTTTAGGTGATAAAATGCAAAAGATTGAAATATTAAAATTAGATCACAATGGTCGTGGAATTGGTAAATTAAATGAAAAAACAATTTTTGTTACAAATGCTTTACCAGGTGAAGTTGTAACTGTAAAAAATATTGTTGATAAAAAAAGATATATGGAAGCAGATGTTGATGAAATAATTGAAAAGTCTAATTTACGAGTTAAACCAATATGTTCATATTTTTATGAATGTGGTGGTTGTGATTTAATGCATTTAAAATATGATGAACAAAAGAAATATAAAGAAAATAAAGTAAAAGATATTATTAAAAGATTTTCTGATATTGATGAAAGTGTTGTTAAGGAATTAAAATCATTTAATGAATTAGAGTATCGTAATAAAGTAACTTTCCATGTTAAAGAAACATGTGGTTTTTATAAAAAGAAAAGTTATGAGATTGTAAATATGGATAAGTGTTTTTTAATTAGTAATAAAATGAATAAAATATTTAACATTGTTAAAAAAGAATTACCACTTGAATTTATTTCTACATTTGTTATTAGAGAGTCAAAGAGAACTAATGAAGTAATGTTAATTTTTACTTTAAAAAAGAATTTTGAAATAGATGATTATTTAGATAATTTAAAAGAAAAAGTTACAAGTATTTATACTTATTTTAATGGAGTATATAATTGTATATTTGGTAAATCATATTTACACGAACAATTACAAAACTTTACATTTGAAGTTTCTCCTAGTGCTTTCTTTCAAGTTAATACAATAGTTGCAGAGAAAATGTATTTACAAGCTCTTAATTATTTAAACCCTAGTAAAGAAGATAATCTTTTAGATTTATATTGTGGTACAGGAACAATCGGTATTACTATTAGTCCGTATGTATCTAAAGTAATTGGCGTTGAAATTAATAGTGAAGCGATTAAGGATGCGAATAGAAATAAAGATAATAATGGTGTTAATAATGTGACTTTTTATGCTTCTAAAGTTTCAGATATTATTGATGAAGTAAAAGGTGCTTTAGTTATAGTTGATCCACCACGTGCTGGTTTAGATAAAAAGACTATTAGTGAAATAAAAAAAATGAAACCAAAAAAATTAGTTTACATTTCTTGTGATCCAATGACGTTAGTAAGAGATCTAAAAGATTTAACAACTGATTTTGAATTAGTTGAAATAACTCCTTTTGATATGTTCCCACAAACTAGTCATGTTGAATGTGTATGCTTATTGACTATTCGCTAGTTTTATATTTAATAAGTTTATAATATTAAAAATAAACTTATAAATTTATGGTTAATTTAGAAATAAGTATGGGGAAAGGAAGTAACTTATAATGAAAAAAAATTACAATAAATTAGTTAGGGATAACATTCCTGATATTATAGAACAAAACGGAGAAAAACCAGTAATTGAATTTTTAAACAATAATGATTATAAAAAAGAATTATTAAATAAATTAAAAGAAGAGTGTAATGAAGTAATAAGTGCTGAAAATCAAGAAGAATTATTAAATGAGTTAGCAGATGTATATGAAGTATTAAATGCTCTTGCACACATTCAAAATAAAAGTATGGATGATGTTGTAAAAATAGCAGAACAAAAAAAGTTAAAAAGAGGGGGATTTGAAAAGAAAATTTATTTAAAAAAAGTTGTAACAAAAAAATACTAAGATTAAAATTAGTATTTTTTTATATATTAGGAAAGTTCTTTACAAAAAGCA
>CALVVE010000089.1 GCA_944363775.1 uncultured Bacilli bacterium
GGTAAAAGAGTAGTAGTTCCTTTTGCAAGTCGTAAGTTAGAAGGTTTTATTTTAAATATCCATAATAATAAACCTGAGTATGAAATTAAAGATATAATTAGTATTGTTGATGAATATGCTATTTTAAATGAAGAACAAATTGAATTAGGTAGCTATCTTAGTAAGAAAACTTTTGCTAGTCTTAGTAGTTGTTTTCAAACAATGCTTCCAGCTGCTTTAAAAGCACATCTTGGTTTTACTATACCTAAGAAATTTGTTTCTTATATATATTTAAATGATTATAATTATGTACCTAAAAATAAAAGTCAAGAAAAAATTATTGAATTATTAAAAGAAAAAGATGGTGTTTTAAAAAAAGAGATTAGTGAAATATCTTCTAGTTCTTTAAAAACTTTATTAAGTAAAAAAATTGTTTATGAAGAAATTAAAGAAACATATCGAATTAATGATGATATAGAAAAAGAAGAAAAGAAGATTGTTTTAAATGAAGAACAAAAAAGTGTAGTGGATAGAGTTATTGCATGTAAAAATACTTTTAAACCATTTTTATTATTTGGGGTAACTGGTAGTGGTAAAACCGAAGTTTATATGCATATTATTGAAGATATGTTAAAAGATGGAAAAGAAGTTATTGTATTAGTTCCAGAAATTAGTTTAACACCACAAATGGTTGATTTATTTAAAAAACGTTTTGGTAATTTAGTGGCAATACTTCATAGTCGTTTATCTCAAGGTGAAAAGTATGATGAGTGGCGAAAGATTGAGAAGAAAGAAGTTTCAATTGTAATTGGAGCTCGTAGTGCTGTATTTGCTCCTTTTACTAATTTAGGTTGTATTATTATTGATGAAGAACAAACTGATACTTATCGTCAAGAAAATAATCCAAGATATCACGCCATTGATGTAGCTTTATGGCGTAGTAAACGACATAATTGTCCAATGATACTTGGTAGTGCAACCCCATCTATTGAAAGTTTTACTAGAGCTAAAGTTGGTGTTTATGAACTATTAACTTTAAAAAATAGAGTTAATAAATCTTTACCAACTGTAAAACTAATTGACATGAAAGATATGATGCGTAGTAAAAATAAAGTTATTTCAACGGAACTTTTAGAACACATGCAACTTTGTTTAAGTCGTAATGAACAAATTATTTTACTTTTAAATAGAAGAGGTTTTTCAACTACAATAACTTGTAAAGAATGTGGTTTTACTCATAAATGTCCTAATTGTGATATACCACTTACTTATCACAAAACAACTAATTCAATGAGGTGCCATTATTGTGGTTATACTACTTATCGTTATAAAGAATGTCCAGAGTGTAAAAGTTTAAATATAAATGAATTTGGAATGGGTACAGAAAAGTTAGAACAAACTGTTAAAGAATTATTTCCAAATAATAGAGTAATTCGTATGGATGTTGATACTACTACTAAAAAAGGTTCTCATGAGAGAATTGTAAATAAATTTAGAAATCATGAATATGATATTTTAATAGGAACACAAATGATTTCTAAAGGACTTGATTTTCCTAATGTTACTTTAGTTGGTGTTTTAAATGGGGATGCTTCTTTAAATATTCCTGATTTCCGTAGTAGTGAAAGAACTTTTCAACTTTTAAATCAAGTGTCAGGTCGTGCTGGTCGCGGAGATAAACAAGGGTATGTTTATATACAAAGTTTTAATATTGATCACTATAGTATTGTTCTTGCAAGTACAAATGATTATTTAACTTTTTATGAACAAGAAATTAATATTCGTAAAAAATTAATGTATCCTCCATTTATGAATTTACTTGTTATTAGAATAACTAGTAAAGATTATAATAAAGCTTATGAAGAAGGAAAGAAGATGGTAACATTTTTAAATTCAAAATTAAAAAATGTTATTGTATTAGGACCAAGTAGTGCAAATATGCCTAAAATAAATAATATTTATTATTTACAAATAATTATAAAATATAAGAAAACTAAAGAAATATATAATGAAGTTAAATATTTAAATGAACATTATAAAAAGAATAATAGTGTTAAAGTAGAAATGGATTTTAATCCACTACATATTTAAAAATAATAAATTTTATAGTATAATAAAGTAGGTGATGATAATGGAAGAAAAAGAATTTAACTTAGAAGATATACATGTTGAAAAAGAATTAAAAATCGTTTATATGGGAACTCCTGAATTTAGTGCAACAGTATTAAAAGGATTACTTGAAAAATATAAAGTAAGAGCAGTTGTTACTCAACCAGATCGTGTTAATGGTCGTGGTGGCAAAGTAACTTATTCACCAGTAAAACAAGTTGCTTTAGATAATACTTTATTAATTTTACAACCTGAACGCGTTAGAGATATTGCTGAACAAATTATTGAATTAGAACCTGACTTAATTATAACTTGTGCTTATGGTCAAATTCTTACTAAAGGAATCTTACAAGCACCTAGATTAGGATGTATTAATGTTCATGCATCACTTTTACCAAAATTACGTGGTGGGGCACCAATTCATAGAGCTATTATGAATGGTCTTGATAAAACAGGTGTTACTATTATGTATATGGATGAAAAGATGGATGAAGGGGATATGATTTCTTGGAAAGAAGTTCCAATTGCTGATACGGAAACTGCTGAAACTTTACATGATAAGTTAAGTATTGTTGGTCGTGATTTATTACTTGAAACACTTCCAAGTATTATTGATGGAACTAATGAAAGATTTAAACAAGATGATAGTGAAGCTACTTATGGTTATAATATTTCTAAAGATGATGAACATATTAATTTTAATCGTACTAAGAAAGAAATATATAACAAAGTTCGTGGATTAAATAGTTTTCCTGGAGCTTATTGTTTAATTGATGGGGAAGTTATGAAAGTTTGGGAATGTTATACTACTGATAATGTTTATTCAAACTTATTTAATGGACAAGTAACTAAAATTTATAAAGATGGAATTGGTGTTAAAGTTGATAACGGGGAAGTTGTTTTAAAAACAGTTCAACCTGCTGGAAGAAAACGTATGAATGGTGCTGATTTTGCTAGGGGATATGAAAATAAAGGTGTTATTGTTGGTAAAATGTTAGGTTAGTGGTGATTTATGAATAAAAAGTTTAGTTTTAAAAATATAGTTGAGGCTTGGCATAATCCACGTGGACGTGCAGCTATATTACTTTGTGGTTATTTAATATTTCTTATGTTTGTAGTTGGTGGTGTAAGAAGTAATATAAAACCAAATTCTAATAATATTGATAACGATAATAATGTAGAAGAAACTCCTAAAGAAGAAATTCTAAATAGTGAATATAAAAATTATAGTAATTATGAATATGAATTAAAAATTACTGTTAATGATGTTACAAATATTTATTTAGGTAAAAAAAATAATAATAAGAGTTTAATTACTGATGTTAATAATCAAACTTATTATTTAGAAGATGGTATTTTATATATTATAAATAATGGTGTTAAAAATATTTATAATAATAATAATTACGATTTAAATTTAATTAATTTTACACCAAATACAAATAATAGTTTAATAGAAGCTGCCACACTAAATTATACAACTAACTTTGCTAATGGTAATATTTCTAAAAACTATATTTTATCACTTTCAGCTTTTATGAAATTAATATTTGGTAGTGATATAAGTAGTAATGAAATTGTTTCTATTACTACAACTGAAAATAATGATTTAATAACTAATGTTACACTAGACTTATCTAATTATGAAAAATATAAAGGAAGTAATGTTAATAATTTTGTAATTAGTATTACTTATAGTAATTTAAATGGTGTACCAGAGATAAATGTTGACTAAATTATTAAAATATGATAAATTATTAGATGTGTTAGGAGGTAGATTATGGACCTTATATTAATAATTATATGTGCTTTATTAATTGCTGTTGTATTACTTCAAAGTGGTAAAGCAGAAAGTGCTTCACTTACTGGAGCAACTGATCGTATGTTTGTAAAACGTAAAGAACGTGGAGGAGAATTATTTATTACACGTTTAACATTTGTTTTAGGAGCTGCATTCTTTATATTATGTTTTATAATGGGATTCTAATCCCATTTTTATTTT
>CALVVE010000090.1 GCA_944363775.1 uncultured Bacilli bacterium
GAACTATCTGGGAAGTTTTTAGTAAACATATCAAACTCTTGCATTGATAATTCACGTACGTACATATTCCACCTCCAGCTGTTTAATTATAACATATAAGCCGTAAAAAATCAAAAAACATTCACAAAACAAAGAGAAAAGTGCTATAATATTAGCGAAGGTGATATCATGATAAAAAATAAAAAAATATTTGTTTTTGGAATGGCTCGTAGTGGCTATGAAGTTGCTAAATTTTTACATAAATATAATAATGAAATAATTGTAACAGATGCCAAAGAACAAGATGAAGATAAAGTAAAAGAATTAGAAAATTTAGGTATAAAAGTAATAATTACAAATAGACCAGAAGATTTACTTGATGAAAGTTTTGATTATATGGTTAAAAATCCAGGTATTATTAAAACTCATCCATGTGTAGTAAAAGCTCATAATTTAGGATTAGAGGTAATTAATGAAGTTGAAGTCGCTTATCTTTTCTTACCTAAGAATATAAATATAATTGCTATTACAGGAAGTAATGGAAAAACAACAACTACAACAATTACTTATAACATTTTAAAAGAAGCTGGTCTTCCAGTTCATTTAGCTGGTAATATTGGAACACCACTTTCTAAATTAGTAGAAGAGATAAAAGAAAATGATTATTTAGTAATGGAAATATCTGATCATCAATTAGTAGATATGTATAAATTTCACCCATCTATTGCTGTACTTACTAATTTAAGTCAGGTACATTTAGATTTCCATGGAAATAGTTATGATAATTATAAAAATACTAAAAAGAAATTATTTTTAAATATGAATGAAGAAGATGTAGCTTTCTTAAATTATAATAATAGTGATGTAGTAGAACTTACAAAAGATTTAAAAACTAATAAAAAATATTTTTCTACTAATACTAAAACAGATTGTTATTTAAAAGATAATAAAATTTATTTTGAAGATGAATTAATTATTAATACAAATGATATTTTAGTAAAAGGATTACACAATTATGAAAATATTATGTGTGCTATAATGGTTGCTAAAACATTAAAAATAAATAATGAAGTAATTATAAAAGTATTAAAAGAATTTAATGGTGTTGAACATCGTTTAGAGTTTGTAAGAAATTTAAATAATAGATTATTTTATAATGATTCAAAATCTACAAATAATGAATCAACTATAACTGCTTTAAAATCTTTTGATAAACCAACAATATTATTATTAGGTGGATTAGATCGAAATATACCATTTGATGCACTTACTCCATATATGACTTATGTAAAAGAAGTTATTTGTTATGGTGAAACAAAAAATAAATTAAAAGAATATTGTGATAGTATAAATAAAAAATGTATTGTTTTAGATAATTTATTAGAAAGTACTAAAAAAGCTTATGAAATAAGTAATGAAGGAGATGTTATATTATTAAGTCCAGCTTGTGCTTCATGGGATCAATATAAAACATTTGAAGAACGAGGAGAAGAATTTAAGAAAATAGTAAATGAATTAAAATAGGAGGGTTTTATGTCAAAAATAATTGATGTAGTAGGTCGTGAGATTTTAGATTCAAGAGGATATCCAACAGTAGAAGTAGATGTTACTTTAGAAAATGGAATTATAGGTAGAGCAAGTGTTCCAGCAGGTGCTTCTAAAGGAATAAGAGAAGCAATTGAACTTCGTGATGGTGGAAGACGTTATATGGGTAAAGGTGTTAGAAAAGCAGTTAGAAATGTAAATGGACAACTTCGTAAATTAATTATGGGTTATGATGCTTATGATCAATATGGAATAGATTTTGCTTTATATAAAGCTGATGCTGAAGCAGATAAACCATATGGAGCTAATGCAACACTTGCTATATCATTAGCTGTTTTAAAAGCAGCCGCAAAAACAGCTAGAAGAACTATTTATGATTATGTTGGGAATGGTAGAGTAATGCCAGAACCAATGATGAATATTATAAATGGTGGAAAACACGCTGATAATAATTTAGATTTTCAAGAATTTATGATTATTCCAAGAACAAAAAAAATTTCCGAAAGAATTAGAATGGGTGCAGAAATATTTCACAATTTAAAAATAATATTGAAAGAAAAAGAATTAAATACTAATGTAGGTGACGAAGGTGGATTTGCACCTAACTTAAAAAATAATGAAGAAGCAATTAAATTAATTATTAAAGCAATAAAAAAAGCTCGTTATAAACCAGGAGAAGATGTTTTTCTAGCTCTTGATATAGCTGCAAGTAATTTATATAAAGATGGTAAATATATTATTGATGGTAAAGCTTATACAATTGATAAATTAATTACATATTATAAAAAATTAATAGATAAATATCCAATTATTTCACTAGAAGATCCTGCTTCAGAAAATGATTGGAAAGGATTTAAAAAAATAACTGAAGAATTAGGAGATAAAATAGAAATTGTTGGAGATGATTTATTTACAACTAATAAAAGTTATTTAGAAGTTGGAGTAGTAGGAAAAGTAGCAAATGCAATTATTATAAAACCTAACCAAGTTGGTACTTTTACAAGAATGGTTGAAACTGTAGATTATGCTAAAGAACATAATTATAAAACAATTATGTCACATCGTAGTGGTGAAACAGAAGATACTGTTATAGTAGATATTGCAGTTGGTTTAAAATTAGATCAAATAAAATTAGGTTCATTATCAAGAACCGATAGAGTAGCTAAATATAATCAATTAATAAGATTAGGAGAAGAACTAAGAAAATAAATAACTTAGTTTTTTTCTTTACAAATTCTTACACAAATCTAATTTTTTATAATACATAGTGACCCCCTGGTTATTATGTATTTTTTTGATAATGTATTATAATAACAGCTTAAAGAAAGGAAGTGACATTATGTGGTCAAGTTATCAAGAAATGTATTTAAATATTAATAATGATAAATTGTTAATTGAAAAACGATTGGAAATGATTAGACATGCAAATGAAACAGGAATTAAAAAAGCCGCAAAATTTTATAATTGTAGTAAAAATACAATTAAAAAGTGGTTAAAAAGATACAATGTTTATGGTATAGATGGTTTAGTAGATAAATCGAGAAAACCTAATAATAGTCCACGAAAGATAAAACAGGAAGATATTGATAAGATAACAGAAACTAGTATAACTGCTAAAGAGAAAAAGAAGCATATAACAGTAAAAAACATAAGAAAAGCTACTAATATAACTTCATATTCAGATGGAACTATAAATAGATATATAAATAAAGCAATTGGTAAAAAGAAAAATAGAAAACATAATCCTAGTACAGGAGGAGATGTAAGTTGGAAACAAAAATTACTACCATGGCAATTAATTCAAATTGATATAAAGTATTTAACTGATATAGATAATTTAAAACCATATTTTGCTAATGAAAAAAATAATTATATAGGAATAAAATGCAAATATGAAATAACAGCTAGAGATGTGTGTACTGGAGCAGTAATAGTTGCTTATTGCGAAGATAAATCAGTGACATATACAACTATTTTCTTAAATAAAATACTATATCCATTTTTAAAACAATTTAAAAATTTAGATTTAAAAAAAATAACAATTCAAACAGATAATGGTACAGAGTTTACAAATAAATATAAAAAAACAAGAGGAAAAAATCCTCAAAAAACAACATTTACTATATTTATAGAAGAAAAATTTAAAAAACATAAAACTAATATTCCAGGTCACTGTACAGCAGATAGTGATGTAGAAACGTTTCATTGGTCTATAGAAAGAGATTGTTTGGCTTGGGATGATATAGTTGATGATCAAACTTTAATCAAATACACAACAGAATATATTAAACAATATTTAAATACAAAAATTAAAACAAGAGGATACACACCAATAGAAAAAATAAAAGAGACATATGAAATAGATAATATAATCTATCCAATGCCTCAAACACTACACATTTAATATTATACACTAAAAATCAAAAAAATAAAAATTCTTTATCACTTTCTTATAAGAAAGTGATATATATAGAACTCTCCTGGTTTCTTTGTTTACTTTCTTATCCATATAAGAAAGTAAA
>CALVVE010000091.1 GCA_944363775.1 uncultured Bacilli bacterium
TAAATTTAATTAGAGGTGATTAAATTGAAAAAAATGGACAAAATAAATATAACAATTAATAAAAAAATGTTTATATTCTTATTAGCTTTATTTGTAATTGGAATAATAGTAGGATCATTATTTGTAACAATATTAAAAGATAGTGATAAAACTTTAATCACAGAATCATTAAATAACTTTTTTACTAATGTTAAAACGCTTAATTTAAAATGGAAATCAACACTAATAACGACTTTAATTACACAGGCTAGTTACGTAATTGGAATTTGGATATTAGGTATATCAATTATTGGTTTACCATTAATATTAATTATATATTTTTCTAAAGCTTTTATTTTAGGTTTTTCTATAGGAAGTATTTTATTAAATTATAATGTTAAAGGAATCTTACTTTCTATCGCATATATATTTCCTCATCAAATAATTAATTTCTTTATATACACAATACTAGCTATATATGCTTTAAGTTTATCAATAAAACTATTTGATTCTTTATTACATAAGAAAAAATTAGATTTTAGACCAATTTTAAATAAATATTTATTTATACTTATGGTAAGTGTAGTTTTATGTATAACATCTACATTATTAGAAGTGTTTGTAATGCCTAGATTAGTTTATTATGTAACAACTTTAGTATTGTAAAGTTGTTTTTTTAACCTAATTATAGTATAATTGTTTTGTTTGAAAGAGGGATTTTATGAAGACAGTTGTACTAGGAGTTAGTGGGGGAGTAGATAGTAGTGTTGCAGCTATTCTACTTAAAGAACAAGGATATAATGTAATTGGCCTTTTTATGCGTAATTGGGATAGTTTAGTAAATAATGATATACTTGGTAATCCTGATTTAGAAAATCATGATATATGCCCACAAGAAGAAGATTATAATGATGCTTTAAAAGTTTGTGAAAAAATTGGCATTCCACTACATCGTATTGATTTTGTGAAAGAATACTGGGATTATGTTTTTACTTACTTTTTAGATGAATTAAAAAAAGGGAGAACTCCTAATCCTGATATTATGTGTAATAAATATATTAAGTTTGATATGTTTGTAAAAGAAGCCGAAAAACTAGGAGCTGATTATATTGCAACTGGTCACTATGCAAGAATTAAAGACGGTAAACTTTTAAGAGCACTCGATTCTAATAAAGATCAAACTTATTTTCTTTCTCAATTATCAGAAAAACAATTAAGTAACGTATTATTTCCAATTGGTGACTTAAATAAAACTGAAGTTAGAAAGATTGCAGAAGAATACGAATTAATAACTGCTAAAAAGAAAGATTCAACCGGAATATGTTTTATTGGAGAAAGAAATTTTACAAAATTTTTAGAAAACTATTTACCAAATCAACCTGGAGATATCATCGAAATTAATTCTGGTAAAAAGATTGGTACACATATTGGATTAATGTATTATACAATTGGTCAAAGACGTGGTTTAAATATTGGTGGTTCTAAAGAAAGAATGTTTGTAGTTGGAAAAGATTTGAATAAAAACATCTTATATATTTCTTATGGTAATACTGAATACTTAATAAGTGACTCTTGTATCATTGATACAATTAATTTAAATTGTGATTTAAGACCTACAAAGTGTACTGCAAAATTTCGTTATCGTCAACCAGATAATAATGTTGAATTGGAATATTTAGAAGATGGAAATATTTTAGTAAAATACCCACAAGGTGTAAAATCTGTTACGCCTGGACAAGCATGTGTTTTATATTTAGATGAACAATGTATTGGTGGGGGAATTATCAAAGAAGTTAGAAAAAATGGTAAAAAATTGTGGTATTTATAGAAAAGTATAATTTTTTAATTATACTTTTTGTTTACACTTGACATTTGACAGTAAAATGATAAAATATTAATAGGAGGTTATCATGGAACGATTAAATGAAATACTACACGAACTTGGTATATCAAAAGTTAAATTAGCCAAATATCTTGGTGTATCAAGACAAATGATATATAACTATTTAGAATTAGATGATATAAATAAATGGCCAAAAGATAAGAAAGTTTTATTATTAAATTTACTTGGAATTAAAGCAGGGGAGGAGTTAGAAAAAATTAAAGTAGACACTGACTATATTATGAGTGTTGAAACACGTATTAATACTTTATTTGATAATAATGATAAGATTAATGCAATTAATGAAACCAATGCTTTATATACAGGATTATCTAAAAAAAATAAAGAAGTAATGCATGATATTGTAAGCATTATAAAAGAAAAATTAGAAGATGATAAAGATGAACAATCATATTATATTTTTAAATATCTATATCACTTCTTACAAGCTTTAGATACAAATAAAGAACTAAAATATATATTAGGTTATGTTTCAAAAGCGGCAGGTTTTATTAAACCAGAAGAATTTGTTTTTGAAGAAGAAAATCAATTTACATTTGAAAGTATATTCTATTTAGCGATGGTATTATACGAGGGTGGGGGAACAAGCAAAACAAAAATTGCTGAAGCTCACAGACGTTTTGTAAATCAAATTGAACAAAAACGTGAAGAAAAATTAAGTCGTACTCTAGAATTAAATACATATAAGGTTCAAGCTTTAAAAGAACTTGGTTATACTGAAATGACTGAAAAAAATGCTTCTGAAGTATTAGAAAAAATTGCAGAAATAGAATCTCGTAAAGTAACACATTAAGTGTTATTTTTGAGTTAACTTCCCCTATTTTTTCTAATCACTCCCCCTACTACTAATTTTCATTAAAGTAGGGGAATGTATGGTTAATAATATGATAATATATTTATAAAATTATGTAATATAATATAAATGTAAATGGTAAAATAAAATGTAGGATTTCGGTAAATTATTTTGTCGGTTTTCCTACATTTTTAATATGCTAAAATATATATCCGAGAGGATGTGTATATTATGAATCAAACAATAAAGGAGTTGATTAGATTGAATATAAAACCTAATTTTGCTGCTCTAGGACGAGAATATGGATGTGATTATAGAACAGCTAAAATTAGATATTATAAAGAACTAAATAAAGAGAAAGGAATTGAACCTGAAATTAAAATTAGAAAGTATATAGTTGATGACTACAAAGATATTATTATAAATAAATTAGAAACAGTCCCAGGGGTAACAGCTTATTCAATTTATTATTTTTTAAAAGTTGAAAAGAATTATAAAGGATCATATGAATCTATAAAAAATTTTGTAAGAGCAAATAAGGATAAAAGAAAACAACCTGCTTCAATAAGAGTTGAGCCCATTATTGGCAAAGTTGCACAAGTTGATTGGAAAGAAGATTTTAAATTAACAAATAAGACTGGCGAAGTATTTATCATTAATTTATTCTTAATGAGACTACATTATAGTAAAAAATTTTATGCAAGATTAACGATTGATAAAAAAAGAGATGAAGTTAAAACTTGTATAATCGAGTCACTAGAGTATTTTAATGGAATACCAAGAGAAATATGGTTTGATAATATGGCAACAGTAATGTTTAAAGAAGGTAAGCATAAAAAAGTTCATAATGAAATAAAACAATTAGGTGTAGATATAGGATTTCAACCAATCTTGTGTCAATCTAGAAGGCCAAAAACAAAAGGAACAGTTGAAAATTTGGCTAAATTATGTGATAGATTACTTTCATATAATAATGAATTTGAGACATTGGAAGATTTAATAAAAATAGTGAATAAATTTAATGAAGAATGTGGAAAAGAAAAATCTCAAGCACATAATAAAATAGTAAACGAGGTTTTTGAAGACGAAAAAAAATATCTGATACCTCTTCCAAATAAAAATATACTTGAAAAATATAAACAAACAATTGAATATAGAAAAGTTGCACAAGATTCAATGATTGTTTATAGAGGTAACAGATATTCAGTTCCGACTCGATTTATTGGTCACTATTTAGGAATAAGAATAATAGATAATCAAGTCAATATATATGATAACACAGAATTAGTAAGATGTCACATGGTTAG
>CALVVE010000092.1 GCA_944363775.1 uncultured Bacilli bacterium
ATCCAGAAAAAAATACCGAAACTCAAAAAAATATCGCTTGTATAAAATAATATTTTATGATATCATGTATATAGATGAGTTATCATCATAAAATAAAAAGGAACATTCAATTGTAGCATGTTGGATGTTGCCAAAAGTTTTTGGTTCACCTAATTCAATGCAGAGTTAGGTGATTTCTTTTTATATTAAAGTAATTAATAACAATAATAATAAAATGAAGATAATTATGATTAAAGAAAAAATTAAAAAATCTTTCTTACTCATATTACCGCCTCCCTTCATTTACGAAGATTGGCATCACCCAACTAATTAAATGTTCCTGGGGCATTATATCAAATATTTGTTTGTAATATGATAAAATTAACTGAAAAATATTTTTTAATATAACAATTTATTTGTTATATTTTTTTCTATAATTTTAATTTACTAAAATTTAACTTTTAAAATTAGAAATATATTTATTTGTATATAAAAAAATGTCGAAATATGGTATAATGTTATAGATAGTATGAACGTAGGAAATTATATTAGAGGTGGGTAGTTTTATGAGAAATAGAAAAAAGATTATTAATAAGCTATCAAGAATTCCCAAAGTTAATTATTTAATATTTATTTTTGTTATTATTTTTGCACTTTCAGTTGCTATACCAACTTTAGCTCGTTTTCAAAATCGAGCAATTGATACAAATATTGCTGTATGGGATGGAAGTGTTGCTAGTTCTTATCGAAGTGGTAGTGGTACAAAAGATGATCCGTATGTAATCGCTAGTGGTAGTGAACTTGCTTATTTTGCTAATATGCTTGAAAGTAATGATTATAGTGATACTTACTTTTCACTAGATAATAATATTATTTTAAATGGAGGTGTTTTTGCTTATCTTGAAGATTCAGGAATTCAATATATTGTTGATGGAAACACTTATTATGTAAATGATTATACAAGTGATTATTATACTTTACCACATGGTAGTGGTGATAAAGTTGGAACTCTTAATATAATAAAAGCTTTAAATAATTTTAAAGGAACACTAGATGGAAATTCTTATACTATTTCTGGTTTATATATAAATAGTACTGATAGTGAAGAATTAGGTTTATTTAATAATCTAGAAGGAACTATAAATAATTTATATTTAACTAATTCAGTAGTTAATGGAGGATATACAACTGGATTACTTGCTGTAAATAGTAATAATGCTAAAATAAATAATGTTGTTGTTGATGGATTAATTGTTGGTAATAGTAGTGAATTCATACAAACAGTTAGTACATCCTTAGGAGATAAAACATTAAAAGCCAATAATAATACTGTAAAAGATACTATCTCACTTCTTTATGATGAAAGTAAAATAAATGGTCCTATTAAAGCAGTTGCTCTTAAAGGAACTGTTAGTAAAGAAAATGTAGATGGGACATTAAGTATTAATGGTATTGAAGTTGTAGATGAAAACTTTGAAGTTTTCTTAGGAACTAGTTTAGTAGATGAAACAGAAGTATCATTTACAACAACTGGTACTGGTGAAGTAAAATTAACTAATTTAAGTTATGAAATAAGATATATTTATAATACAACTTCATTGATTGCTAATGCTAATAATACAACTTTAAAAAATGTTATTAATAAAGCTGATATTTATGGTGTTGATAATAGTGCCGGTTTAATAGGAAATGCAACTAATGTAAATATTAGTCAAGCATATAATACTGGTTCAATTAAAAGTAATAATAGTGCCGGTTTAATTGCTAAACTAACTAACTCTGATAATAAAGTAGTAATTTCTAAAGTATATAATAGTGGAGAGTTAATTGGAAATAATAATGCTGGATTAATTAATACTATAAGTAATAGTAATAATGTTATTATTGAAAATTCATTTAATGCGGTTGAGTCAGAATATACAATTAATAGTGTAGATAATTCAATAGTTGACATTAACACTTCATATCACATCTCAGGTGACAGTGTAAATATTGGAACTACTGATGGAAACTTTGTAGAAACTAGTTTAATTAATTTAAAAACTAAAACTTATGTTATAAATACATTTGGATTTAATGAATTTATTGATAGTGAAGATTTAAAAGAAAATCCAGAAAATATTTGGGTATATGATAGTGAGCTTCCAATTCTTGCAATTGATGATATTAATAATCCTATTGCTAATATCCATGTTGGTAGTTATACTTGGGACAATGTTGGTTATGAATTAAGTACAGTTAAATTTGGAACAGAAGTTGCCTTTAGTATTGAAGAAGCTAATAGTTTTAGACCATTAAAAGAAATTTATTATTATATTAGTAATTCTAAAGAACCACTAATGAAAGATGAAATAGAAGCTATTAGTGATTGGAAAAAGTATGAAAATATAGTTACCTTATCTAATGAAGGTTTTTATACAATTTATGTAAAAGTAGTAGATTATGATAGTAAAGAATATTATTTAAATACTGATTTAATTGTAGTTGACCTTTCAAAAGCAACAACTTCTATAAAATATCAAAATAAAACTTGGGATAAATTAAATGAAGAATTAAGTGATTTCTATGTTACTAAAAATACTTATTTTACTGTTGAAGCAACTGATGATTTATCAGGTGTAAAGAGTATAGAATATTATGTAACAAACCAAGTATTAAATGAAGAAGCATTAAATGGTATTACTGATTGGAAGGCTTATCAAGATAAGATAACTGTTGATAGTAAAGGTAAAAATATTGTCTATGTTAAAGTAACAGATGAATGTGATTATGTAACATATGTAAATACTGATTATATTATTTATGATGGATATAGTATTAATGGAATTTATCCTGGAAGAAATAAAAAAGATAAATTAGATAATTTAAATATTACTTCTAATTCATCACTAACACTTAACGTTACATATAAGAATGATAATGAATATAAAGAAGGTTATAATCATAACTTAATAACTAATACTTTACTTCCTGTAAATACTAAAATATTATTAGTTGATAAAAAAGATAATAAAGTTTATTCTTATAAAATAGAAACAAGTGAAGATATTTATAACTATAATGATAGTTGTAAAGAAAATGATGATACATGTGAAAAAGTTGCTACTTATCCATTTGACTTATTTAGTATTATTGGTAAAGCAACAATGACTGAAAACTTTGATGAAACAAAATATAGTGGAAAAATAGATGAAGAATTTGATATTGTATTTGATTTTGGTGAAATAGAACTTAGTGAAAATTTAAAAGATATTAAACCATATATCGAAATTCGTGATAAAGATAATAATATTGTTCGTTCAACATTAGATGAAACAATTAAATCATTTAGTTTATATGCACAAAATGCATTCTCAACACTTATGATAGATAGTAGTTATAATGGTAATTCAATAAACTATAATAGTGATTCAACAACAGAAGTAAATGTAACTTTAAATTTAGATAAAAAACAAATAGATGGAAAAGATATTTATGATACAACATTTGAAAATAAAACATTTGGTTTTATGATTAGATTAGTTGATAATGATGGAAAAATGTTAGAACAAGAATATCTTAAAAATTTAAAATTTGTAGTTGATGAACAAACTTATTATAGTGATACTGATGGTTTTGTAAGAATTCCATTAAATGATAATAGTGAATCTATAAGTAAAAATATAATTATTATGACTTCAACTGATAATACTAAATTAAAAGATGGTGATTATACATTAAAAATAAGTGGTTATGCTGCTTATGATGGAACATATTCTAATGAATTTAGTGTTGATGAAGTAGATATACCTGTAGTAGTAGAAAATGGGGCTAAAGAAAATTATTCATTTGATGTATTAATGGATGATAATAGTAAAATAATTACTAAGAAAGATAATGAAAATAAAATTGAATTAGATATTATTAAAAAAGCTAATTTAAGTGAAGCTAATGTTAGAGTATCTTTATATACTAAGAAAGAATTAACTGCTTATAATCAAGAATATACAAG
>CALVVE010000093.1 GCA_944363775.1 uncultured Bacilli bacterium
TCAAATGAATGATGAATTGGCGCCATTAAAAATAAACGTTTGTGTGTAAGTTTATAATAAAATCTTTGTAAAATTACGGAAATAGTTTCCATAACAAATACAAAACCAATAATAATTAATAATATTTCATGACGTGTAAGAATTGCATAGGCTCCTAAAGTTGCTCCTAGTGCAAGTGAACCAGTATCTCCCATAAATACTTTAGCTGGACTTACATTAAATACTAAGAAGCCTAATAAAGATCCTACTAAAAGAAAAGCAAAGATTGATAATTCTTCATAACCATCTAACCAACCTGTATTAATACTAATAATACCAAATGTTAAAAAAGCAATAACACTAAGTCCTCCAGCTAAACCATCGAGTCCATCAGTAAGATTTACAGCATTACTACTAGCTAGTAAAACAAATAATATAAATAGTCCATACCACCAACCAATATTTATTTTAATACCTAAAGTATGTATCCATAAAAGTGGTTCATTACCTGATACACTAAATAAATAGAAAAATAAAACAGAAATAATTAGTTGTCCTAATAACTTTTCACTTTCACTTAACCCTTTATTATTATTTCTTTTAATTATTAAGTAATCATCTAAAAAACCTATTATTCCATAACCTATAAAAGTTATAAAAATAATCAAAATACTATTATTTATTTCTACTTTATCTAATAGTATTAAAAGTAAATAAGCAAATAAAGGAGGTATTATAAAAATTACACCACCCATAGTAGGTGTTCCTTGTTTCTTTTTATGTGTTTCTTCTAAATAAACACTTAATCTTTGTGAAGCATGTATTCTTTTTAAAAATGGTATTACAATTACACCAAATAAAACTGATATTAAAAAACTAATCATTAAAGCTAAAACTGATTTTGTAAGTATTAACATAATCCCTCCTCTATAAACTCTATATTATAAAATATTAAATTATAAACAAAAAAAGAACTAAACGTTCTTATTTACTTTGTTATTATATTTTTATAATTAAAATAATTTTGTAAAAAAATTGGTAATATTTAATAAACTACTTTTTTCTTTTATAGCAACAACTCTAGTTGCTTTAGCTGTATTACCTAAATTATCACTAACTGTATAAGTTAATTTATAAACTCCTAATTTATTAGTATCTAATTCATCAACATATTTCCATTCATTACTTCCAGATGCTTGAAATAGATAACTAATAATTACTTGGTCGGTAATATCATTACCTTCTAAATCATAAGCATAATACCCTTTATCGATATACTTACTACCTTGTTCTATATAATACTTATTAGGTTCAATTACTTTTAAAGTAATATTATTTTTATTAATATTTTTAACTTCAAAAGTAACAACTTTTGTATTACCACAAGTATCTTTTACTTCTACACTATAAGTTCCATTTTCACTATATGTTTTCTGGAATGTTTGTTCATCTACTTTAGAGAAACCATCAACATATATATTTTCACTAGAACTAATAGTTACAGTAACATCATCAATTGTCGCTTGATCATTATTTGATTTTGTTACAGTTACATCTGATACCTCTGTATCAAGGGCAACATATATTTTAGTACTATTACCAGACTTATCATAAGCTGTAATTCTATATGTACCATCACGCTCTAATTTAGTATTATTAGGAATTATTGTATTAGTCCTGTCTTCATAATAGAAAACATTAATTCTATCTAAGTTGTCATCATCAACACTTACAATAATTTCATTATACCTATGACCATTTAAAATGTTTAAAAACTTTGGAGCACTATTTTCAATTGTAAAAGTTAAATACTCTTCATTAAAAGCTTCATCCCTTACAAATATTTCATAAACTCCAACATTACTATAACTGTTTTTATAATCGATTTCTTCACCATTATATAAAACTTTTATAGTAACTTTACTCTTATCAAACACATCTATTTCTACTTCTTCATAATGTTTATTATTTTCTACACCACTTATAATTGGTTTATCATAATCGTTAATAATATTTACAATATCTTTTATTTTATTTTCTAATTCTTCTTTTTTTGAAGTATTATTAATTTTATTTATCATACTAGATATATTATCATTATAATAATCTCTTACTTCATTAATATCATAAATATTTTTAGAATTATTAAACATATTAATAAATTTAGTAATATTATTTTCTAAATCAATTACATTTTTAACAATTTCTAATCTTTCTAATAAAGAAGTTTGTAAAGTATTATCAGTTACACCTTGTACTAAATCAAAAGCATAATTATAATCACTTTCTAAAAAAGTTTTTTCAGCTAACTCAACAGCTTTAATAACACTAGAGAAATCTTTTGTTTCAATAACATTATCAGTATCTAATTCATTAACTTCCTTATCTGTATTTGTTACTGTTTCCTTATCTTTTTTATAAGTACTAATACTTTTTCTATTAACAATTGTATTTTCTTTATACTCTACTTCTTCATTATTATTTAAAACCTCTTCACCATTTAATGAGTTATATCTATCACTACTAGGAATATTATTAGTAACTTTATAACTTTCACTACTTCCTTTAGCATTAACAAAATTATATGTAATAAAACATGAAGTTAAAAGTAAAAAACAAATTATTAAATATTTAATCTTCTTTTGCACACTTTCCTCCTATTAAAAATGATTTTTAGGCGACAAAAAAAGTAGTATTAAATAATATTACTCCTAGATTTTTTTACTGCTTCTAAATATAAAAATAAAATAACTCTTTCATGTTTTATTTTATATAACTAATTGTTTAAGATATAACTTACCCTTAAACTACTATAAAAATATATCACATAATAATTATTATTACAAGACTCTTGTTGTAAACTTTACAAAATGTTACAAAAAAAAAGAACAAAGTGTTCTTAATTATTTTTTTAAAGTTAATTTTTTATTGTTTTTATTTTCATAAGAAATTACTGTTTGTTCAAGTAATTTAGCAATTGTAACTGGACCAATTCCACCTGGAACAGGAGTATAAGCGTTTACTTTATTCATACAAGCTTCAATATCTACATCTCCTACATTTCCTTTATTATATCCTGCATCTAGGATAATAACTCCTTCTTTTAAATTATCTCCTTTAATAAACTTAGGTTTACCAACAGCAGCAACAACAATATCAGCTATTTTTAAATATTCATTTAAATTATAAGTTTTAGAATGACATATTGTAACAGTTGCATTTTTATTTAATAAAAGCATGGCAACAGGTTTACCTAAAATAGGACTACGTCCTACAACTACAACATTTTTCCCAGCAATATCAATATTATAATAATCAATAATAGACATAATCGCAGCTGGGGTTGCTGAAACAAAAGCATTTTCCTTCATTGCCATTAATCCAAAATTAGCCGCATTAACGCCATCAACGTCTTTATTTAAAGCAATTCTATTAAAACATAATCGTTCATCAATTTGTTTAGATAGTGGATGCTCTATTAATATACCATCTATTTTATCGTCATTATTAAATTTATCTACTAACTTTAAAACATCTTCTGTAGTTGATTCTTCACTTAAATTTTCAATAATAGTATCAATATTTAATTTTTTACAAGCATTAACTTTCATTTTTACATACATCTTACTTGCATAATCATTATCCATTGTAATAATAGCAAGACACGGTTTAACACCTGTTTTACTATACAAACTATCTACTCTCTCTTTTAAATTTTCTTTTATTTTATCAGCAACTACTTTACCATTTAAAACCTTTACTTCCATTTTATCACCTATTTAATTATATCATAATAAAATTTATATGTGCATGTAAAACTAAATTTAATTTTGTTGCTTTTTTACTCATCTTTTTATTTTTTTGTGTTCTTTTATTACAAGAAAAATAAAAATAAAAGAAGATATTAGATCCTCTTTTACTTACT
>CALVVE010000094.1 GCA_944363775.1 uncultured Bacilli bacterium
GTGTATATCTTGTAATTCCACTTAATTTAAAAGTTATATCTGTTGGAGCTTTTTCATTTGCTTCATCTATTCCTTCTATTGATTCTAAATAAGCATTTAATTTACCTTTGTTTTGTACTGTTACATTATATTCAGCACTACTTCCAGGTTTTTCTAATTGTACTTGGAAGGTTGCAGTAGTTGGAGCAGTAATTTCTTTATTAACTGTAGTTGCCCCATTCATTGCACCTTCCTGTATATCAGTAAATATTACTTTAAAATCACTAGTAATGTTTGAAGTACCATTAATTGTTAGATACTCTTTAAGTGCTGAATAACCTATAGTCATACCTACTACCATTACAAGTAATATTCCAATAATTATGTTTTTTCTCTTTCTTGTAGACATTCTCATTATTACCATCACCTTATTATTAATTTTAAATTAATAAGTTTAATTTGTCAATAGAGAGTTATGTAAGATTTTGTAAATAAAAACATATAAGATTTAAAAATACTTATATGTTTCTATTCACTATTTTCTATTTAATTCATATAAATCTGGGACTAAGAAACATCTTGTAAGTTCTAATGCTTCTACATCTTTTTTATCAAATATATAAGTTTTATTTTGATAAACATCTTGTCCACTTAAAATATACTTAGCATATTCATACATCATTAGATAGCGTCCACAATTTAGAGTTTCTAAATAATCTAGTTTATCTATTAATAAACTATTAATAATTATTATTTTTTGACGCATCTCTGGATTAACTAAACAAGCACTTTCTGTTCTTTTATCAACCGCAATTGTTCTTACTGAAAAGCCCTCTTTTTTTAAGAATGGTATAACATCATAGTAAGGACTTTTTATTTTGTGCTTTTTTAATGTTTTTAACGCCAGTACATTTAACTCGTCTTTTGTGAATTCTTTCATCTAACCAACTCCTATTATAAATTATACCACAGAAAAATAGAATTGTGTTAGCAATTCTATTTTAAATCGACAATTTCTAATTTTTTTTCATTATGAACTAATGTCATAGTTCCTTCTGTTTGATATCCTAAATCTTTTTCATCATTAATTTTATAGCTAAGTGTCCAAGCTTGTTCATCTGTTTTTCCTTGATAATCAAATGAGTTTTGCTTTATATCTGTTATATCTACACTTGTAACTATTGGTAATTCTTGATCTCTTTTCTCATATAAACTATTTTCAACATAATGGTAGATGCTCTCTACTGCAAACTTAGAAAAATCACTTTGATATGGAGTGTAAACAAATTGTACACCACCAATATCATTCTTAGTAATTTTATTATCTAAATTATAGAAATCAGCTAAAAATAGTTGTCCTACAAGTGTTGCATATTTTTCTTCATCAACAGTATCACTATTTAAAACTTTTTTTAATTCTTTAAATAAATCTTTATAATACTTAGTTTCATTTTCATTTAAAACATATCCATATTCTTCTAAAGAATCTTCTACTTTTACTACTGGTTTATCTTTACTTTTTTTACTTGTTAATTTAAAACCAACAAATACTAGTAATAACACTATTATAATACCAATTAATATTTTAAAGCTTTTTTTCATTTTTCTTTTTGTTTTTTTTGCCATACCCTTTACTCCTGACTATTATTATATTCACTAATTAATTTTTGGGTTTCATTTTGCTTTTTAATCATATCATATACAATAATTGTATTTGAAATATCAATTAATTTTTCTGCATATTCATTATTAGCTTCAATTTCATCAACACTTACAGTTGCATCTTCCCTTAATAATTTTCCTTCTTCTTTTTGAGAATTATAGTACATATCATTTGTTAACCAATTACCACTAGGGAACACTACAATATTATCATCAGTATTAAAGATATCATGTCCTAATTGATAAGGGCTTTCAAAACCAAACATATTTCCAAGTGTTGGTAAAACATCAATCATTCCCATTACTTCTGTTACTTCTTTACTTTGATTATTATCTTTTGACCAAATAATTAGTGGTACTTTACGATTTAGTTCATAGAAATAATTATCAACATCAATATAAGCTGGATCATCTTCAGAAATTAATCCATCTGTTTCTGGATCGTAGTTGTATAAACGACGATATTCCGATTTCTTTATTTTAGCATCATGATCTCCGTAAATTACAATAACTGTATTTTCAAGTAATCCTTGTTCATCTAAATCGTTTATAAATTGTCCAATAGCTGCATCAGCATAATGAACTGATTTAATGTAATTACCCATTGTTGTACCTTCTAAATAAGAAGCTGTTTTTGTTTCAGTTACTCCTGTTTCCTCATTAACAGATTCATAAGTCATTGTTAAATCAATAGGTTCATCTAACTTATCAGCATCATCCCATGGTGTATGATTTGTAAGCATAATCATTGTACCATAGAAATTATTATTTTCTTCACTAATTTTTTTGATTTTAGGAACAGCTTGTCTAAAGAATGATTTATCACTTAATCCTAAACCAAATGTTTCATCTATTTTAAAGTCATCTTTATAACTAAAGAAACGATCATAACCTAGACTTTTATGCATATTATTACGATTCCACATTGAACCATTATTACCATGCATACTAAATGCATAATATCCTTGTTCTTTTAAAAGTTTAGGAATTGAAACATATTCACGATCCCAATAACTTACATTAACAGTTCCACTAGATGCAGGCATTAATGATGTATTTAAAGTAAATTCTGTATCACTACTTGTTCCTACACTTTCTTGAGCATAGAAGTTTGAAAAATATAATCCTTCACTAGCAAGGCGTTTTAAATTTGGAGCTACCTCTGTTCCATTAAAACTTAAATCTAGTAAAAAGTTTTGAATACTCTCAGCATGAATTGTTATAATATTTTTACCTTTAAAAATATTTGTATATTCATTTTCTTTATTTTCATTATCCCATGTTTCATAGAATTCTCTAAACTCTTTAGCTTTCTCATCATATCCAAATAAAGGACTAATTTGTGGTTTTAAACTAGAAACTACATCATTTAATTGATATGTATATAAACCAAAACGCATAACAATATATTCCCTATTCCATTGTTTACCTAAACGTGATATATCTACACTAGTTAACATTGAAATAAAGATTCCAATAGCAATTAAGCCTACAACTAAAGTATTTAAAGCACGAAGTTTACCATTTTCTATTTTAGCCACAGCATCATAATAAGATTTCTTCTTTAAGCTTCTGTTAACCATTAAAATTACAAATAATTGCCAAATATATGACAAATCTTTAAGTTCCATAATATTCTTAAAAACTGCATCAGCTACACTAGTCATTTGTGTAGATGTTCCAAGTAACGATAAAGATGCGAAAGATACATAGTTTGTATAATATACTGAATTAATTATACAATCAATTATAAAAATAACTGACCATGTAATATAATATTTTGCTTGATGTTTTGGTTTTAAGAAATAACCAAAAGCACCTATTATTAATACTACAGCTATATCAGCTATAATAGGTCTAATATCAAAATAGTTTTTTACAGTAAAAAAACGTAATAAACTTGCATTTAATACAGAACATATAACAAATGTCATAAATAAAATATTAGTTTTTAAATAACTTTTTGAATTATTTTTAAATTTAGTTACAAAATCTTTCATTTATCCACCTCATAACTTAAATAAGTATACCATTTTTTTATTATTTATGCAATTTATTTATTGTTACAATTTTGTTATATTTACACAAAATAAAAATGGGATTAGAATCCCATTATAAAACATAATATAAAGAATGCAGCTCCTAAAACAAATGTTAAACGTG
>CALVVE010000095.1 GCA_944363775.1 uncultured Bacilli bacterium
AGTGCCATACTATCTACTTCTGATAACCATGGATATGTTTGTTTTAATAGTGGTAATTCTTTTAAACAATCATTTTTGGTTTTTGTAATTTTGTTTTCTTTATACAAAGTTTCTTTTTCATATAGCATTGTATTATAAACAAATCTAGCACATCCTAATGTTTTATTAATCAATTCTTGTTGTTCCATATTTGGATATAATCTAAATTTATATGCTTTATATTTTTTCATAAAATCACCACCATGATTTAATACTACCACACGAACATACGTATGTCAATACATTTTACAAAGAACTTTCCTAATATATAAAAAAGCAACATCTAAAAGATGTTGCTTTTTTAATATGATTTTGCAAAATTTACAATTTTTTTAGCTTCTTTACCACAACAAATACATTTTTCACCATGTACTTCTTGATCAGTTATACAACGACTAGTTGCCGTTGTTTGTTCTTTTATTTTAAGTTCACATTCAGTATCTCCACACCATGGTGCCCTAACAAATCCAGTTTTATTTTCTAAAACATCAACAAACTCTTCCATAGTATTTACTCGAGTCATATGTTCATTTAAGTGTTTTAATGCTTTATCATACATTTCATTATGCATTTTATCTAATAAGGTATTAATATTAGCAACTAAATTGTCATCTAAATTATATTTTTCTTTAACACCATCATTACGTTTTGCAATAACACATTTACCTTCTTCAATGTCTTTAGGTCCAATTTCAATACGAAGTGGAATACCACGCATTTCAGCTTCACTAAATTTCCATCCTGGACTCTTATCACTAGCATCTACTTTTACTCTTAATCCAGCTTCTTTTAAAGTCTTTTCAATTTCGTATGCTTTATCTAAAACACCATCAACATTTTGTCTAATTGGTACAATAACAACTTGTGTTGGAGCAACTCTAGGTGGTAATACTAAACCATTATCATCACCATGAACCATAATTACAGCCCCGATTAAACGTGTTGATACACCCCAAGAAGTTTGATAAACATATTCTTGTTTATTTTCTTTATTTAAGAATTTCATATCAAAAGCTTTTGCAAAACCTTGTCCAAAATAATGACTAGTTCCTGATTGTAAAGCTTTTCCATCATGCATTAAAGCTTCTATTGTATAAGTTGCTTCAGCTCCAGCAAATTTTTCTTTTTCAGTTTTTAAACCAGTAACCATTGGAAGCGCAAGTAAATCTTTACAAGTTGTTTTATAAATATCTAACATTCTTAAAGTTTCTTCACGAGCTTCTTCTTCACTAGCATGAATTGTATGTCCTTCTTGCCATAAGAATTCACTACCACGTAAAAATGGTCTAGTTGTTTTTTCCCAACGAACAACACTACACCATTGATTATATTTCTTAGGTAAATCACGATAAGAATTTACTACTTTAGCATAGTGTTCACAAAATAAAGTTTCACTAGTTGGACGTATTACTAAAGGTTCTTCTAAATCATCTAATCCCCCTTTAGTTACAACTGCACATTCAGGTGCGAATCCTTCAACATGATCAGCTTCTTTTTGAAGTAAAGATGTAGGAATAAGCATAGGCATATAAACATTTTCATGTCCTGTTTCTTTAAATTTCTTATCTAAACATTCCCTAATATTTTCCCATATTGCATACCCATATGGTCTATATATAATAAATCCCTTAACACTACTATAATCCATTAATTCTGCTTTACGACATACATCAGTATACCACTGTGCAAAATCAGTGTCCATAGAACATATTGCTTCATTTTTTAATGTACTCATAATTTCACCAAACTTTCTAAATAATTATATCATTAATATTTTTTAAAGTAAATTATTTATGACAACAAAAATTAGTTACACCAATCTTTTTATATTCATCTTTATTTATTACAATTTTATTAGAATGATATATATGCATTAACCCATTATTTTTAGTAACTTTATAATATTTATTCTTACGATCTTTTAAATAAATATTGTTATATTTTTTATATTTATCAAGTAAATTATATTTACTAATTAATATTTCTGGATAACTTTCACTTACCACTTCAACATTAGCTTTAAAGCCATATCTATCATTAAAAGATTCTAACATTTCTTTAATATCAACTAAATCTAATTCATATGAAAGAGTGACTTTAGATACACCATGTTTATATAGAAAAGCTAAAGTATAAGAGTTTACTACATTAAATGAAGTATCACTAAAAGAACCTTCATATTTATCAAGTGCCCCAAATTCAGTTATTAAACATTTTTCTAGTTTAGGATAATGTGTTAAAGCTCTTTCTAATCTTAAAACTATTCTCTCATCATTCTTTATTAATTCATAATCTTTATAATTATTTATATAAATATAATCATAGTTAGAGTTTTTAATTTCATTATATTCATTAATATTATTAATTAAAATATTATTTGTATTAGTAATATTTACTTTAGGAATATTACTTTCATACTCACACTTTAAATAATTAGTTTTATATAATCTTTTATCATTTAATAAACTTACAGCTTCTCTTCTAAGTTCATTTAACCAACCATTAGGTATAAAAGGTTTTCCTATAATATTTACTTCTAAATCACTAAATTTATAACAAGTTTCATTTAATTTACTAAGTTGTTTAATAATATCTTCTTTACTAGTACAAATTTTTTTAGCAAGTAAACATTCTTCTTTACTTGTTACACTTACTTTATTTATACCATCACTAATTTCTAAGTAAATATTTTTACCTACTTCACAAGTAATAGTACCTGTAATATCTACTTTACGATGATTATTTTTTAATTTATATTGAATCTCATTTAATTGTTTATAATCTGTTGTCTTTAAAACATTACTTCCTACTTTAATACTATTTATATTATCTAAATATATTTCAATTATGTTTCCAAGTTTTGCTTCTTTAACTAACTTTTTATTAATATAAAATCTATTTAATGTAAAACCATAATCATTATTACTTAAAATTCTTATTCCATCATGAATACTTACATCACTACTAAGCTTTATTAAAACACTTTTTTTAGTAACACTAACAACTTTACCAATTTTAATTCCCATATGATTAGGACGATATTCGTTTGTTATATTATTATTTTCTTCACCAAATAAGAATCCTTTAGTAAATTCACGATTATATATTTTCTTAAGTTCTAAAATATCTTCTTCGCGAATATTTACACTCCCATTTAAATAATATGAATCAATTGCTTTACGATAAATACTAGTAACTAAATAAACATATTCGGGTCGTTTCATACGTCCTTCTATTTTTAAACTAGTTACACCAACATCTAATAATTTGCTTAAATTTTCTAAAGAATTTAAATCTTTCATACTAAGTAAATAATTATTTTTATTTAGTTTAGTTTCTTTACTATTATTAATTTCAACTAAATCATAAGGCAGTCTACAACTTCCAGCACATACACCTAAGTTACCACTACGTCCACCAATCATTTTACTCATTAAACATTGTCCTGAATAACTTATACATAAAGCTCCATGTACAAATATTTCTAGTTCAATATCTGTATTTTCTTTAATCTTTTTTATGTCACTAATATTAGTTTCACGAGCTAAAACAACACGATTTAAACCTATTTTTTCGGCATTCTTAACACCTTCTAAATTATGAATGTGCATTTGGGTTGAAGCATGTATTTCTAAATTTGGATAAGTGTTTCTTACTAAATCCATCATTCCTAAATCTCGCCTAATGGCTGCAACAACATTATTTTGTGTAAAAAATCAATATATTCCATAAA
>CALVVE010000096.1 GCA_944363775.1 uncultured Bacilli bacterium
CCAACTAACCCTTTATCTTTTTTATATGAAACATGACTACCTATAATTAAATTTTCCATAATAACCTGTTTTCTTATATAATTATATCAAAAAAAGTCATCTTGATAAAGAAATTTAAAAACAAAAAAAACTATTAGTTTTAAACCAATAGTTTTATATACATTAATTAAAAGTCAGTTCCACAGAAAGCAGTATCTGAAGTACTAATATCAGTTAAATTACTTGTTGTTGCATTAATTTGCCAACATCCATTAACATATTTAACTTTACCAGAAAGTTTACCAGTAGATCTATCATAAGCTAAATTAACTTTTTGTGGAGCAGTACCAGAAAAGTCAATTGCTATAGTTCCTGCCGCATCACTTGTACCATCACCAGTACAATGAGTACATCCCCATACACGAACACCAGCATCTGTATTAGCAACTAGAGTTGCACTATATCTTATATCTGGATATTCCATTGCTGCTTCAGTTAACTTTGTTTCAATAGTATCAATGTAACTTGTTGCACTTTGTTTGTCAGCATTCTTTCTAACATTAGCAATTGTATCTGTAATGATAGGTGTACTGATTAAAGCAATAACTGCTAAGATAACGATGATAGCTAATAATTCAATTAATGTAAAACCTTTTTTATTCATAATAATTCCTCCCTTTAAATAATTTTAAATTTCACAAAACTTTTTTGCTTCATTTTCTGAAGACTTTGTAATTTTTTTTATATTTCCACTTTCATCAATATAAAAACAATTGCTAGGATATTTTAAATACCCTGTTATTTCTCCTTCACTCCATGTCAAATTAACTTTGTTTGGCATTGGGCCTTTATAATTAAATTCTATTTTATTTGTTGTTCCACAATTACTACAATCCCAACTCTTTAAAGAAGTATCATCTGTACCATTAACTTCTACATTAAGTGTATTATTTGGCTTTAATTCAGGATATTCCACCATAGCTTTAGTTATTTTTTCTTTAATAACAGCTACATAAGAACGCGCACTTTCTTGTTCTGCTTCTTCTTTTGATTTATTTACAGTATTTAATATTATTGGTGCACTTATTAGAAAAATAATTGCTAGGATTACAATTACTGCCAATAACTCAATAAGTGTAAAACCTCGGCACTTCATGATTAACCTCCTTTACCATACATCTATAATATATCACAGTTTAACACAAAACTCAATATATTTTAATTAATTAACTTTCTTTTTACAATTTTTGCCATCTACTTTTTCTAAAACAAAATATGGTGATCCGGGAGCACAGTAATCTTTTAAATAAATGTCTTTTAATAAGAAATCATTAATATTACTGTATCTTTCATTACTTCTATTACAAAAACCTTTTAATCTTAATTTTCCATAAGCAATATCACCAATAATATAATCAAAGTCATTAAAATAATCAGTAACTTTTTCTTTAACTACAGCTTCATCAAAAGCATTTTTATAATTTTCAATTAAATCATAATCTAACTTATTAAACTTATACATTCTATCACCCTATTAATTATATCACAATTAATCAATAGATGAAATAATTGGTGAATTTTCTTTTATACCAGATGCATAATAGTCAGGAATATTACCTTCAATTATTTTTATAGCAAGTGGTACTTCATTTGATACTTTTATTTTTTTAGAAGCAAAAGGAAGTAATACTTGTTCTTCTACTTCTATATTTATAGTTATTTCTATAATTGCATTATTTATACCATAATTTTTTATATTTGTTTCTATATAACTATTTATATTACCACTAAAACTTAAACTAATTGGAATTTTAGGGCCTAAATTATTAAATAAAGGATTATTATATATTACACCTAAAGGAATTTTCGTAATAACACCTTTTTTTAAATCACTAGTATTACTAAAAATAGAATTATCAATATTTAAAAGTTCTAAATTTCCAGTTTGTAAAGCATTTAAATTATTCCAAATATTATTATTAACTTTTTTTAAAATTTTATTTGTTGTATAAGTATTGAAATCAATGGAATTAATTGTTTCATTATTTTTATTTGTAACATATAATTCATCAAAATTAATATTTTTTATAATTTCATCATTAATAGAGTCATTAATAATATATAAAGAAATTCGTTTTAATTCACTTGATGCATGTTCCAAAAGTATTGGAGTAAAACGATTATTTATATAATTAAAAACAAAAAAAGTTGTTAAAGAAGTTAAAAGTAATAAAAATAATATTTTATGTTTTAGATTAATTGAAATATGATGTTTCTTTTTTAAACGAACTTTTTTCACTATATCACCTAAAATAATTTATGAAAAAAAAAGATTATTAATTCAAATTAACAATCTTATTTCTTATATTTAAATTTATAGATTATTTCTAAAGCAATAGTTGGATCTTCGGCAATTTCTTCTAAAGATTTACCCATTTTTTCTTCAAACTCTTTTTCAGGTAGAGCTTCATCCAATTTAATTAATGAATAAATATCATATTTAATACGATATCTTGAATGTATATCCGTTCTCTCTTCTCGGTAATAACTATTTTCACTAGTTACATTACTTTCATCTTTCCAAGAAGTCCAATTTGTATAAGTAAGTGTTTCGTCGTCACGATATGGATAACGTTCTGTTTGTTTACTAGTTAAGCCAGTATAATTACGTTTACAATCGTTATACCAACGCCAAACTTTATCACGATAACGATACATTGTTACAGTTTTCTTTTCTTTTTCAGTATGTTTTTCTGAAGGTTGTTCAGGTGTATATTCTCCACTATTATAATAGATTTTTTTGCCACCTTCTTTATAATACCAACGATATCCTGTTGTTCTTTCAATTGAACGATAATCTTTTTCATCTGGATAATTTATTGACCATTTAGACCAATCAGCATATTGTTGTGTTCTTGTGTCCTTATTTGCATAACCACTTGGTTGTTCACTAGAAAAAGCACTATAATTACATTGATTTTGATAATAACGCCATCTCTTATCACGATAAGAATAATAAGTTTTAGTTTGTTGTTCAATTGTTACAATAACACCAGTACTAGGAATTTCTGGTAATATACTTTCATCAAGTGGTAAATATGTTCCATATTTTGATTTTTTAGTACTAACTTCAGAACTTTCTATATAATCAGTATACTTTGTATAATAAGTAGAACGATCATAATAATTATATGTTGTAATTACATCAACAACATTTTTATCTTTATCATACTTATCTGTCTCACCACTCCATTTTTTATCATTGTTAGAACAATATCCACAATCTTTAATTTCTACTGATTTAATATAGTCTTCTTTATATTTGGTAATTGTTACTGTAGCACTACCATCATTTTCTTCATAAGTAAGATCACTTTCTTTTAAATAATCTTCTTTAATTAAATCACTTGAAGAAATTTCTACTTTTTGTCCACCAACTTTTGGAAGAACACTTTTATCTTTTGCATATTTATAAGCTGCTTCTATTACTGTTTCTTCAATTTGATTACAAGCTTTTTTCTTTTTGTTTGTAGTAACTAAATTTACAATTATTAATACTAAAAAAATAACAGCTAAAATAATTCCGGCAATTGTCATTATTTTCTTTTTATCAATTTCTTTTTTTACATAAGGTGTTCCATCCTCGTTAACATATTTTACTCCATGCATAAAATTTCACCCCGAACTATTAATATAATAACACAACATAAAAAAAAAAGAAAGATATCTTTCTTAAAATAGTTTGTCAAATATAATTAATTATGACTTTTTTTTATTA
>CALVVE010000097.1 GCA_944363775.1 uncultured Bacilli bacterium
AAAGATGACTCCCAAACATCTTTCATTTGTTTGCCACCATTTAATTCTCTCATCAGAGAATAATTAAATTTATGTTTTGCATTTTTTATATTTTTTTTTGCCCATAAAATAGTTTCAGTAGAATGAACAAAATATCTGCAACTAATATTGGGTGGTGGATTTAACTTTTTCCAAGTAATATTATTTATTATTTTGAATCCTTCTTGTTCTAATGCCATTCCTATTGAATAAATATTATGCATAGTTCCACTAATCCAAATCGTACCATTATCTTTTAATACTTGATAACATAGTTTTATCCATTTTCTATTGAATTTGTGTTTTTCTTCTATACTAATAGATTTATCCCAATCACCTTTATTAACTGATACCATTTTACCACCGCTGCATGATATTCCATTACTAGACAAAAAATAAGGAGGGTCTGCAAATACCATATCAATACTTTTAGGTTCAATACCTTTAAGTATTTTTAATGAATCTCCTTGTATAAGTTTAAAATCTTTATTTTCATAATAATATTTTTTACTCACACAAAAAACCTCCTCATATATATTATACTATGTTTATTATTCAAATCCTTTTTTATTTTCAAAATTTGTAATAATAACTTCCTCTACTTTTCCTCTTTTCTTTCCATTGGCATTTATATTTCTTTTCGCTTCAATTACATGAATATTAAAATCCTTATAAAGTTCATTTATTAGCGTTGTATTATGATTAGAAAGCATCACATAGCAACCTCTATCAGATAATTCTTTAAACACTTTAGCAAGTCTTTTTTGTTCTTCTTTTCCAAAGCCTTCTTCAGTATAACTATTAAAAGTTGTTGTATCAGAATCATAAGGGGGATCAAAATAAATAAAATCTCCTTTTTTAGCATCCTTTACTGCTTCTTCAAAGTCAACAGATAATAAATTAATATCATTATAATTTAAGTAGCCACATATAATACCTAAATTTTGACCTTCATAAGTATTTACTTTAGTTTTCTTACCAAATGGTACGTTAAATTCATTCTTACTATTAACTCTATATAAGCCATTAAAACAAGCCTTATTTAAATAAATAGTACGGGCTGCTCTTTTGTAATCTGATAACCTATTGAATTTCTTTCTATCCCTATCTAAATTTCTAATTTCATAATAATATTCTTCAGAATGTTCCGTTTCATGATGATTTAATGCTCTACACATTGCTTCAAACTTTTTCTCATCTTTAATACATTCATATACATTCATAAGTTCCTTATTATAATCATTTATAACCGCTTTTTTAGGTGAAAGTTCAAACAATAATGCTCCTCCACCAACAAATGGCTCATAATAAGTATTAAACTCATCTGGAACATATTGCTTTAATTTATCTATTATTTGTCTTTTTCCACCTGCCCATTTTACAAATGGTTTTCCTTTAATCATTTTTATCACTACCTCTACTTGTCTTTAAAATAATAATCAAACTCTTTTTTTTGTTTTTTTCTATAAATTTTTGTAATAATAGGAGATGCTTTAGTATAAACAAATTTATTAATATATTTTGTTATATTTAGCAAAAATGGAAGTTCAAAAAATTCTCCCAAAAGTGAATAAGTAGATATTACAATTAAAATCCACGAAACGAATTGATTATCGTTTTTAGAAAATAATCCAAATATATCAATAATTCCTATTGCTAATAATATAATGATTAATATGTTAATTAATAGTCTAGCAATAGCACATACTATTTTTGTTACTTTGTTAATTTTGTTCTCATATTTTTTTAATATCTTATCAACAAATTCATCATGTTCTTTTTCTTTAATTAATAGTTTTTCTGATAAATCTTCGTTTTCCTTTTGTAATTTTTTATTTTTATCTTTTTGCAATAAATTTTCTTTTCCTATTAATTCAGCATCAATTAAGCTCTTTTCATAGACTTTAATAATCGCTCTAGAATTTACTTTAGTAACATCGCCTTCTATTTCATCCATAAATTTAGAAGAAAAATGTGTAGTATAAATTAATGCTTGTAATGATTTACCATTCTTAGCATATTTAACATTTTTAATATTATCTAAACATTTGTTGAATTCTTTTATTATGTTTGAAGATGGTTTTAATAATGCACGAGCATTTTCGATCAATTTATCTTTTGGTAAAGAGGGATTATCTTTTAAATTTCTTAACCACATTATTGCAGTTAAATCTACATCACTTATAACTGGACTAATTTCTATTTTTTCATTTATTTTCAACAATTGTTTAGTAGCTGTCCTTATATCATAATTGCTAGTAATAAAAATTGCATTGCAATCTTCAAATTTTTGTACTCTTTTACCCTCTCTTAATCTCATTATTGCAGATATACTATCTATGTCATTATCAATTATTATGTCCTTTATTTCTTTATTTTTATATCTATCAATAATTATTTTTTTTAAATTTGCTTCATCTATTTGATCTTCATATTTGTTTTTTTCATATTTTAATTTTTCATATTTCGGTTTATCCTCTATTATTATTCCCTTATCCTTAAATAAATCTTCTAAATTCAAATATAACTCGTTTAATTCAGTTTCACTATAATCAATTACATCTAGTCCTTCTAATGTTTTATTTTCACTTGCAATATTATTATCAATATAATTTCTTAATATGGCCTGTACTTCATTAAAAGAATGTCTAAAACATTTTATTTTTGCATTTTGCTCTTTTAATAATTCAACTAATTCTAATGCACTTAAATTATCTTCTTTTTCTTTAAATCCAATTATTCTTAATAAAAAAGGAGTATCAAAGTAACAATTAAGTTTATTCAAATTTGTTGTATTATCTGGAGTAATCTGTAAATATATAACATTTGCCAACAAAAGGCCTTCTATAATATTAATTAATAATTTAAAAACTTCAGTATTATTAGCATATTGATTCTCAATAAATTTTGCTATAAAAAACTGTAGCTTATCATTATTTTTAAATTTAAAATTTTGTGGATTAAAATTGTTGTAGATAATATATCCATTTTTATCAAGAAAAGATCCAAAAGCAATTCTAACACTATTATAATTCGTTTTAATAGTTGTATTTTCTTTTAAATATTTAATAAGTTCATCTATTACTTTTTTTGATTCCTTTTCAGCATTAGTATGTCGCTCATTAAAAATATCTATTTCTTTTTTTGCTTTTTCTAATATCAAATACTTTTTTTCTTTTTGCGCTACTTTTTCTTCTTTTTTTAACCTATTTATTATTATTTTTAACACTGCATGTGGAAAATCCAAAAATGAAAATTCTTTTTCCATTTCTTCGATAATCATTTCCTCGTTTGCGCCTTCTTCATACTTTGAAATAATAAATAATATAAATGGAGAAATTAAATCTAAATTTCCTTTTTTTGTTTTTTCAAATATAGCAGTTAACATTGCTGTGCTTATCAAAGTCTTATTAATATCCATATTACTACCCCCTGATGAAATTTTACTTACTTAACATTATATCATGTAAAAAGACATTTTTCTTCAAAATGCCTTGAATTTCTTTACAATTATTAATTTTTATATTAATTACCCTTCATATAATCATATTTTAGATACATAATCACATTTATATAGTTTCAAATAAATAACTTTAGTTGAATATTTCATACATTATTAGTTATATATTATTAAACCTTAATTGTGTAAATGGTAAAATAAAATGTAGGATTTCGGTAAATTATTTTGTCGGTTTTCCTACATTTTTAATATGCTAAAATA
>CALVVE010000098.1 GCA_944363775.1 uncultured Bacilli bacterium
AGATCATTTAATTAAGGGTTACACTGTTAATCAAAAAAGATTAGAATATTTAGAAAAAACAATTAAATTAATTGATATTGCAAGTAGAATTGATAATGAATTAAAAGGAAGTGAAGCAAAAGAAATAATTAAAGTAATAAATAATTATTCAAATGCTTTAAACTTACTTGATGATTATGATCATAAAAGAATCATAAAACCTAAAGGAACAATAAGCAATAATAAAATTACTTATGAAGATTGTATTGATATTATAAGTCAATTAAAATTTAATAACAATAGTAAATTATTTGCTTTAGAAAGAAATGAAGGTTTAAAAGGGGTTATAGGTAACATTTATAGTTCTTTTGATAATAAAGATTTATATATTACTATAGAAGAAAAAGCAGCTAATTTCTTATATTTAATTATTAAAAATCATATTTTTATAGATGGAAATAAAAGAATAGCAGCAACTTTATTTATATATTTTTTAGAATTTTATAATATTTTATATAATGAAAATGGACAAGTTATAGATAATAATACTTTAGTTGCTTTAACTTTACTTATTGCCGAGTCTAATCCCAAAGAAAAAGATATTTTAATAGATTTAGTAATGAACTTCTTAGTAAATGAAAATGAGTTTGACTAATACATTATTTTTTGTTAGAATAACACCCAATTGTGGTGATTATTATGAAAAAAGTGTCTAATAAAATAATTATTTTTTTAATTATTATTAATTTTATTATGTTATATGTTTATTTTGATGGTAAAATAAAAATGTTTTATAGTCCATATCACAATTTTCCAGTATCTTGGATAGATATTGAAAATAAAGAGGAGTTCTTAAATAATTATTTAGATAAATTAAAGCAATATGAATTATTTAAAGAAGCTTATAAATTAGATAATAATATGATTGATAAAAGTTTAAAAAATATTTTATTAAATAATAATTATCTTGATTTAAAAAAGATATCAAATAATACTTCTATTACTCAAATAAATTTTTCTAATAACAATAATTATGAAGGTGAAACTAATGGTTATAAAACAGTTATTTTTGATGATTTATATAAAATAGATGTAAATATATATAAACAAGAACCAACTGTTTATTATCACGAACTTTTACACGCTTTATTTCCTTGGCAAGATAAAAAAACAAATTTTTTATCAGAATCTTTAGTATCTATTATGGTTGATGAAAGTTATAAAATAGATAATAATTTATATTATAATGAAAAAGTAATCACTAAAATGTGGATTGAAATATTAGGTGTAGATATTTTTAAACAAATGTTGGTTTTAGGAAATACACAACCATTTGAAAATAAACTATTAAAATATAATATTTCTATTAATAAAATTGATGATATATTAAATAATATGAATTTATATCACCAAGAATTATTAAAAACAAACAATTTATATAATTTATATTTAGATAAATGTATTAGTGATATAGAAGAAGTTTATTTAAAAATTACAAATAATAATATAGAATCTAATAATGTTTTAAAAGCTTATATGATGTCTATATATAAATATGGAAATAATAATTATTATGTTTATCTTGATTCTGATAATTATAAGTATTTTATTAATTATCCTAATACAACATTCTATTATTATTCTGACGGTATAAATATAACAAAAATAAATTTAAATGAGTAGGTGGTAAAATGTTAAAAAAATATAATCAACTTAGTAAAAAAGTAGAAAATAAAAAGAAAATAGAAGAAATAAATTTAGACGTTGTTAATAAATTTTCTAGACAATTAATAAATCATGTTTTTACTGTAGAAGAAATTATTTCAATTTGTAAAAAAATTGCGAGTGGTAAAATAACTGAAATTGATGATTATAAGTTGTTTGATAATTTATTAAAAAATAATCCTAGAATAAAAAAAGATCTAAATAAATTATTAAAACTAATAATTTGTTGTTGTAGTAATTATGATTTTGTAATATATAAAAATGCTTATCTTCAATATAATTTTATAAATTCATATAAAAACTTTTTAAAAAAAGAAAATGATATTAATTTAAGACAATGTTTGTCACAAAAAATTAATCCAGGAAATAAAAAAGGGAATGTGTCTTATTATTTGTATAACAGTTATAATAGTTATATGAATGATATATTAAACCCTAATAGAAATTATAAACTTTCTGGGGTAGATTTTTATATTAATTATTGTAATTCTTATTTTGGAGGATGTAATAAACTATTACTTATTTTAAAAAATATTCAAAATAAAAATATAGAAATAGAAAATATTAGTTCTAATGAAATATACAATTTAACTTTTTCTTTTGTAAATTTAATTGAAAAACAAATAGAAAATAATAATTATGAAAATTTCTCTATATTTACTGAATTATATATGCAAATAAAAAATAATAATTTTGAAACACTAAATAATAAAGTTTCACATATATATAATTTAGGTATAAATAAGAAAACACTTGTTGTAATAAAAAAATATTTAAAAGAAGAAGATTCTATAAATAAAATATGTAATCATTTAGGTATGAAGAAAGAAAAAGTTTTAATTGAAGTAAAGAAAATTAATGAAGAATTATATAATGAATTATATAAATTAATAAAACAAGAAGAAGATAAACAAAATAGGAAAAATAAAGAAGAATGGGAAGAGTTTATAACTAATATGAATAAAGTTATGAATAATTTTGAACCTAGTTCTTTTAAACCAATATATTATTATTCTTTAACTTCTATTAATATTAAAGATATGATAGTAAAACTTGGAAATAATGGACAAATTAAAATTATGAATTATTTAAATACAGCTTATTTTAATAATCAAGAATTATATGAAAAAGTTTCAATGAATATATATAATGAAAAAATTAGTGATAGAGTAATAAGATTAGTTGCTACTAAAATTAAAGAAGAAAATATTCCAAAATGTCGTGGTATTATTGATGAATTAATTAGTCAATATAGAAATAATACTTTAGATGAATTTAGTGTTAAAAATATAAAAAATTTAATTTTAAATGAAGAGAAAAGAAAATAAGTTTTTAATTAAACAAAATTTAGATAATCTTTATAATGGTAAACATACATTATTTTTAAATTCATTAATTTTTAATAAAATTATAAGTGAACTTAAACAAAATAATATTAAGTATAATATTTATGAACCATTTAAAGATAGTGATTATAAAATAGTTTATACTAAAGTAAAACCTAAAGTAATATGTTTTAAGATTATTTCTAATAAACCATTAATTCATCAAGCAATTATGGGTAGTTTATATGCTTTAAATATTAATGAAGGTTATTTTGGAGATATTGTAATTGATGAAAATTATTATATATTTGTTCTTAAAAGTATGGCGTCATATATTAAAGATAATTTAAATTATATTGGTGCAGAGATGGTAAAATTAGAAGAAGCTAATTTAAGTAATTATGAAAGAAAGTATCTTGAACTTGAATTTTTAGTACCGAGTTTAAGATTAGATATTATTGTATCTAAAATCTGTCATGTTAGTCGTAATCAAGCTAAAAAAATAATTCTTAGTGATTCTGTTTTAGTAAATTATGTTGTGCAAAATAATATTTCTTATTTATTAAAAGAAAATGATGTTTTTTCTTTTTAAAATTTTATTAAATTTAAATATATAGAAATTATTAATAATACTAAGAGTAATAATTTATTTATTTATGTAAAAAAATATATTTAGTTTGTTAAAAACTTAT
>CALVVE010000099.1 GCA_944363775.1 uncultured Bacilli bacterium
AAGCGTAAGCCACCGATGAAGGAGAAATATCTAATCGTGAGATTAGATGCAGTCAAATTTATTTGACTTTTGTTCTAAAAAATTTAAAATGAATATATTTATAGAGACAGTATAAAATTTTTAGTTTTGGCACATTTTATTAATATAAAAGGAGGAACAAAATGAACTATATTTATGATGTGTTACTAAATTTTAATGATAAATTATATGAATTTTATGATTGGAATAAAAGTGATGATGTAAAGCATGTTAGAAGGGTACCAATATTTAAAATTTCTACAAAACAATTATTAGATATAAAAAATAATAATGTTATTATTGATAAAAGTTTTTTGGATTTAATAATTAATAAGACAGAGTATTTTAGTAATCGAAAAGTTGATAAAATTAAATATAGTTGTATTTTTAGTGATGGAGAAAAAGCTTTAGGTGTATTATTTAATTCTAACGGAGAAAGTATTAAATATTCTAGTATGTTGATAGATGAAGAAGCTGAAGTAAATGAATTATGTAGTGATATGAAAGATTATTTATTAAATATTGATATTAATAGAAAAAATATAATTAGTGATCTAAAAACTAGATTGGATATTGAAAAAGAAAATTATGTTTTAAGTGAACTTAGAAAATTAGTGGATAATCATGAGGATGATAAAATAAAATATATATATTATGATTGCTTAAATAAGAGTGAAAGTGATGTAAATAAAATAGTAAAAAATATAAAACAAAGTATTTCTAATCCAGAAATTGTTAATAAATTTTATGAATTACTTAAATTATCGACATTAAATAAAAAAATATAATTGCTTTTTTTTAAATATTATGTTAAAATTGAAAAAAACAAAGAAGTGGAGAGTATTATTAGAAACTATTTAAAGCGAGTTTGGTTGGTGGAAGCAAACAATAAGTCTAATAAGAAAAACACCATGGAGTTGTAAATCTGAAATAGCAGTAGGATTTAACGGATAAACACGTTACGTTAATTAAGATCAAATTAGGATGGTACCGCGCTTTTATGTGCTCCTAAATTTGGTCTTTTTCTATTAGGAGGAGATTTTTATGATTAAAGATGTAAAAGAAATTTATGAAAAAGTAGAAGAGTTTATTGATACTGATAAAGAAGTTAAATTACAAGGATGGATTAGAAATCATCGAAAACAAAAAGAATTTGGTTTTATTGATTTCTTTGATGGTACTTATTTTAAATCAGTTCAAGTAGTATATGATAATAAAATTAAAAACTTTGATGATATTCAAAAATATCATGTTGGTAGTTCTATTAGTGTAGTTGGAAAAGTAATTAAATCACCAGCTAAAGGACAATTATTTGAATTAAGTGCTAGTGAAATTGTTTTAGAAGGAGATTGCCCCGAAGACTATCCAATTCAACCAAAAAGACATACTCGTGAGTTTTTAAGAGAGCAAGCTTATTTACGTCCTAGAACAAATTTATTTCAAGCTGTGTTCAAAGTACGTAGTATAGCTGCTTATGCAATTCATAAATATTTTCAAGAACGTAATTATGTTTATGTACATACACCTTTATTTACTGCAAATGATGGTGAAGGTGCTGGAGAAATGTTTCAAGTTACAACAATGGATTTAAAAAATATTCCATTTAATAAAGAAAAACAAGTTGATTTTAGTAAAGATTTCTTTGGTAAAAAAGTTGGTTTAACAGTAACTGGACAATTAGAAGCAGAAGCTTTTGCTCTAGCTTATAAAAAAGTTTATACTTTTGGGCCAACGTTTAGAGCTGAAAATTCAAATACTAAAGTTCATGCAAGTGAATTTTGGATGATTGAACCAGAAATTGCTTTTTGTGATTTAGATGGTGTAATGGATATTGAAGAAGAAATGTTAAAATATGTTGTTTCTTATGTTTTAGAACATTGTTCTGAAGAAATGAAATTTTTAGATCAATTTGTAGAAAAAGGATTAATTGCTAAGCTTGAAAAATTAATAAATAGTAAATTTACAAGAATTACTCATGAAGAAGTAATTAAAATATTAAAAGAAGCTGATGTAAAATGGGAATTTACTCCAGAATATGGTGAAGATATAGCAAAAGAACATGAAAAATACATTACTGAATATTTTGATGGACCTGTATTTATTAAAGATTGGCCAAAAGATATTAAAGCATTTTACATGAAACAAAATAGTGATGGTAAGACTGTTGCTGCTGTTGATTTAGAAGTTCCTGGTGCTGGAGAACTTATGGGTGGTTCACAACGTGAAGAATCATATGATAAGTTAGTTAAACGTATGCAAGAATTAAATATGAGTGATGAAGGATTAGAATGGTATATTAACCTAAGAAAGTTCGGTGGATGTACTCATTCTGGATTTGGTATGGGATTTGAGCGTTTACTTATATATTTAACTGGTGTTGATAATATTAGAGATGTAATACCATTCCCAAGAACACCTGGAAATTGTGAATATTAATGTAAATAAAGTGTTAAAACACTTTATTTTCTTGCTTTATTGATAAAATTATAGTATGATTAAATTGAAATAATATAGGATGGTGAAATATATGAACTATTACCAAGCAGAATATGATAAAAATACTAAACATTATTTGGTCTATAATTTACAAAGCGGAAAAGTTGAACATGTATTTACTTCAAAAGAGATGCAATCATTTATTAAAGATAATTGTGTAAATTTATTAGGTGGAAAAAATGTTATAAAAAAAGTTGATATACCAAGTATGAATGCAAAAGGTTATACATTTGAAAATGGTTTAATGAAAATGGCTGTTGGTATAGATATTAGTGCGACTGAAGAAATTGAAAAAATGGACAATTTTTATAATAAGTTAAAAATTCTTTCTCAAACAACTAATGTTAGAAAAAATAGTAGATTAAAACCATGGGTTAAAGGATCAATGGCAACAGTTGTTTTAGCTGGTGGAATTGCAGGAGCTGTTGTATTAAATCAAGGTCCTGACTTTAGTGTTCCAACTCAAGCTCAAGAATTTAGTGAATATGTAACTGAACGCATGGAAAGTGATAATCTTGATCCAGATAATGAAAAAGCTAGAGAAACTGTTATTAATCAAATGTATTCAACAGAATCACACGAAGAAGTATTTTATAGAACAAATTTAGATAATGTTACAATTGCCATTAAAAATGCTGAGCAAAATTATGAAGATAAAAAAATAACAAAAGAAGAAGCCGAAAAGAAAGTTTCAGAAGTAAAAGAATATTATAAAAATTTAGTTCAACAATACGAAGATTATAGAGTTGAACAAAATCAAGGAGTTTCCTTAAAATAGATAGAATTTCTATCTATTTTTTTGTATATTTTTCCCAAAATTATTAAAAATAATAATGGAGGTTATATATGAAAAAGTTTTCATTTTTATTAGTAATGATTTTAGTATTAACTGGTTGTAATATAGCTTTAAATAATACACCAACAAAAAGAGTTGAGATGTTTTTAGCTAACTATCAAACTTTAAATGAAGAAGTAATGGATGACTTAAGTGATGTTGTTATGGATGAAGATAAGTTTAATGATTCACAAAAAGAAAAATATACTTCATTAATGAAAAGAC
>CALVVE010000100.1 GCA_944363775.1 uncultured Bacilli bacterium
TATTACCCTCCATATTATTATCAACCATATCCTGGATATTATTACTAAAAAAGATTTTTTTAAGAATCTTTTTTATTTTACAATTTTTATATATGTTTCATAAGTATCACTAATATTACCTACTTTATCAATTGCTCGTATATAAAGTGGTGTGTCAATTGGTCCTTTAAAAGTATATTCATCTTCTTTTAAATCTTTCCAAGTTGTATTATCAAAACTATATTGATAATAATCAATTCCACTACCACTATCAGCAGATTGTACTTTCATATAAATTGGTTGTAAAACACTACTACCAGGATTATATGTTCTTCCACTACTATTATTTTGTTTTAATGTTACTTGTGGTGTAGCAGGTTTAACTCGATCTATATAAACATATAAAGCTTTGGTTTTAGGACTAACGTTTCCTGCTTCATCAACACTTCTAAAATAATATACTTCACTCATATTTTTAGAAAAACTATATGTAGATTCAGCTTTATTCCAAGTATAACCATTATCAGTAGATACTTCATAATAAACAATCGGACTTCCTTTATCTTTTTTAGTTTCAATAGAAGTTATATTAATATCACCACTAATCCACTTTTTAGTACCTAATTTAAGTGTTTCACCTACACTAGTATTAGTTGTAATAGTTGGCACTTTTATATCTTGTTTATCTATTTTAATATTATAAGCTTTTGTTACATCACTAACGTTCCCTGCTTCATCAACACTTCTAAAATAATAAGTTTTATTCATATTTTCATCAAAATATAATTTATCATCTACTTTAGTAAATTTATTTTGATCTGTTGAATATTCATAATAAGCAATTTTACTATCTTTATCTTCACTTTTTATTTTTAAATAAACATCTTGATTTACCCAAGTCTCATCATATTCATTACCGCGCCAATTATCAGTCATAAGTGTAACTTCTGGTACACTTGGTTTACTTAAGTCAACAAAATCAACTTCTTCTTCCCAAGTTGCACTTTCATTACCAAACATATCTTTTACTTTTATTTTTACAGTTCCTGGTTCAGTAATTTCTTTTTTGTTTTCACTTTGCCAAGTTTTACCATTATCAAAACTATATTCTAAAGAATTACCTAAGTAAGTTGTTTTCTTAACTTCTAAAGTTGCCGATTTATTTTGATAATCAGTTGGATTTCCAGTTACTTTTAAAATAATTGGATTTTTACTTTCAACTACTTTTACTTTTACAACTAATGCCGTAATATTACCACTTTTATCTTTAGCAAGATATGTAATATTACCAGTTCCTTTTACTCTACTTACGGTACTTGTTACTTTTAAGTCTACTTTACCACCACTATTATCTGTTACATCTACATCAAAATTTTCTACTTTTTTATTTTCAAGTGGTTGAATATATGTAAAACTTTTTGTTTTTCCATTAACCCTTATAACTGGTGGCTCTGTATCAACTACTTTTACTTTCATCATTTCAATTCCAACAATATTTCTTGTTTCATCATAAGCTTTATAAACTAGGTCATATTCACTATTTAATTTATCAGTATCTAAACTAGTAATTAATTTATCATCGATATATGGTCCTGATACTTCTACCTCTTTACCTAAAACATCTTTAGCAGTTGCTTCTGGAAAAGTAAATTCACTTCCAACTTCTACCTCAACTGTTTTTTTACTATCTATTTTTATTTTTGGTGCATACTCATTACTAGCATTAGAACAATCCTTTTCAACATATTCATAACTATAATCTTTTCCCTTTGGTTTAATAATTATACAACCATCCATAATTTCATCAGTTCTTGGATCATGAATATCAGCTGATTCTAAAAAATTATTACTTACTAAATCTTTAATAGTTAAAAATCTTGCATCTTTATCTTCTGTTGGAAGTTCATTTGTATTTTTTACATAATAATTTTTAGCAGATTTCTCAATCATTGCAACTTGTGTCTTATATAATTCATCTTTTGATTTATCTAATACTTCCATAACTTTAGGAAGTGTAAAGACTGTAAGTGAGACAGCTGCGACTGTCATAATCATTAATTCAATAAGTGTAAAACCATTTTTGTTCTTCATATTATCTACCTTCTTTTATTATTATACAAAAAAACTTTAAAAGTAACAAGAATTTTTTTAAAAAATTAAAAAAGAAGCTATCTAGCTTCTTCTACAACTCTTGTTTCACGAATAACAGTTACTTTTATTGTTCCTGGATATTGCATAGTTTCTTCTATTTTATTTTTAATTTCACGAGCTACTTTATGACTTGTTAAATCATCAATTTCTTCTGGTTTAACAATAACACGTAATTCACGACCTGCTTGAACAGCAAATGTTTTTTCAACACCTTTAACTTCGTTTCCAATATTTTCTAAATCTTGTAAACGTTTAATATAATTTTCAAGTGAGTCATTACGAGCTCCTGGACGTGATGCACTTAAAGCATCAGCTATAGCAACTATCTCAGAAATTATATAATTAGCTTTTTTATCACCATGATGTGATTCTATGGCATTTACAACAACATCATTTTCACTAAATTTACGAGCAATTTCAGCTCCTATTTCAATATGGCTTCCTTCCATTTCATGGTCAATTGATTTACCAATATCATGAAGTAAACCAGCTCTTTTAGCAAGTCCAACATTTTCTCCTACTTCAGCAGCAAGAATTCCAGAAAGATTTGCCACTTCTAATGAGTGTTGTAAAGCATTTTGTCCAAAACTAGTACGGAAATGTAATTTACCGATTAATTCTACTAATTCTGGATCCATTTTAGTAATTCCTAATTCAAATAAAGCATTTTGTCCATATTCAAGTAATTTAGCTTTCATTTCTTTAGAAGTTTTTTCATAAATTTCTTCAATTCGTGTTGGATGAATACGTCCATCTTTAATTAACGTTTCAAGTGTAACACGAGCAATTTCTCTACGATATGGATCAAAGCTTGATAAAACAATTGCTTCAGGTGTATCATCAATAATTAAATCAACGCCAGTAACAGCTTCAATTGTTCTTATATTTCTTCCTTCACGACCAATTATACGGCCTTTCATATCATCATTTGGTAAGGTAACTACGGTAACTGTTTGTTCGTTAGCAACATCAGCTGCATATCTTTGCATAGTATTCATAAGCATTGATTTTGCTTTTTTATCAGCTTCTAATTTAGCTTCTGATTCTTTATCTTTAATATAAGCAGCAACTTCTAAACTCATCATTTCTTCTACTTTTTTCATAACAAGTTTTTTAGCTTCATCTTTTGAATAACCAGCAATTTTTTCGAGTAATTCAATTTGTTGTTTTTTAATATCCTCAACTTTACTCATATCTTCTTGTAATTCTTTTTGTTTATTAATTATATTATTTTCTTTTTCTTCTAACATTTCTTCACGATTTTGTAATGTTGCATCTCTACGATCCATATTACCTTCACGTGTTAATAAACGTTCTTCAGATTCTTT
>CALVVE010000101.1 GCA_944363775.1 uncultured Bacilli bacterium
TTGTTCTGTTAAAACTAAATTTAGTTTATATTTTTTCATTGTTTTATATATAAATCAATGATATAATGTAGATGGAGGTTTTTGTTATGAAGGGTAAAAAAATTGCGGTATTATTACCATGTTACAATGAAAGTTTAACTGTTGCAAAAGTTATAAAAGATTATAAAAAAGCTTTCCCAACTGCTGATATTTATGTTTATGATAATAATTCAACAGATGGGACTGATGAAATTGCTCGTAAAGCAGGAGCAATTGTAAAATACGAATACAAACAAGGAAAAGGAAATGTAATTCGTAGTATGTTTAGACAAATTGATGCTGACTGTTATATCATGGCTGATGGGGATGATACAAACCCACCAGTACCAGAGATGGCTGATCTTATTTTAGAAGGAAAAGCTGATATGGTTATTGGAGATCGCTTATCATCAACTTATTTTACAGAAAATAAAAGATTATTCCACAATACTGGTAATCGTTTAGTAAGAGCTTTAATTAATAAATTATTTAAAGTAAACGTAAAAGATATTATGACAGGAAGTAGAGCATTTAGTTATGAATTTGTAAAATCTTTTCCTGTGATTTCTAAAGGATTTGAAATTGAAACAGAAATGACTATTCATGCTGCTGCTAATAATTTTAAAATGGTAGAAGTACCAACTAATTATCGTGATCGTCCAGAAGGTAGTGAAAGTAAATTAAATACTTATAGTGATGGAATAAAAGTTTTAAAAACAATATTTACTTTATTTAAAGAGTATAAACCAGGATTCTTCTTTAATCTTTGGGCTTTATTATTCTTATTAATTTCTGTAATATTTGGAACTCCTGTATTTATAGAATATTTTGAAACTGGATTAGTTCCAAGATTTCCAACTTTAGTATTTGCTTTAGTATTACTTGTACTTTCAATGTTATTATGGATTACAGGAATTATTTTACAAGTAATTGTTAAAAAGAATAGACAATTATATGAACTATATTTAAATTCATTAGAAAGACGTAAATAATATGATAGAATCTTTTAAAAAGAATCAAAAAGGTATATATTTAATTTGTATTTCAAGTATTTTTGCTTGTATTGGACAATTACTATGGAAATTATCTAGTGATGGAAATTTATTATTACTTTTAGTAGGTTTTGGTTTTTATGGATTAGGTGCTTTAATTATGTTAATAGCTTATAAATTTGGTAGTTTATCAGTTATTCAACCATTTTTAAGTTTAAACTATGTACTTAGTATTATCTTTGGTTATTTCTTCTTAAATGAAGTAATAACACTAAATAAAGTTATTGGAATATTAATTATTATGATTGGTGTAACTTTAATTGCAGGTGGTGATAATAGTGATTAATTATGTACTAATATTAATTATGACTATTATGGGTTCAGTTGCTAGTTTATTCTTAAAAAAAGCTTCTAGTTTTAAAAACTTAAAAGAGTTGTTATTAAATATTAATTTATATATAGGTGGTTTCCTATATTTAGGTGCTGCTATATTAAATATAATTGTTTTAAAAAGTATGGAATATTCAATTGTTTTACCACTTACATCCTTAACTTATGTATGGACAATGTTTATTTCTTACTTGTTCTTAAAAGAATATATATCATTAAAAAAAATTATTGGCGTTTCCTTAATTGTATTTGGAGCAATAATAATTGTTTTATAAGGCTTATGCCTTTTTTTTGTTCTAATAATGTGATATGATATAGATGTAAGTTATAGGTGATAAAATGAAAAATATATTAAAAGTTATTTTAAATAAATTTGATAAAATATTTCTAAAAATAATTCAAAACCGATATAAACATTATCAATTAAAAGAAGAAAAATATCATGATTTGTTGGATTGGTATTGGTGTATTGTAAAAGCCCAAAAACATTTTCCTGTTTCTTTTTTTAAAAGATTAAAAATGTATAAAAATGGATTTAACAGTGATGAATACTATAAATATAATTTAAAAGAAAATAATATGAATGATTATTTAACTGAAGTTGAGAGATGGAAATCAAGAAAAATTAATGGAGTATATAATATATTATTAGATGATAAACAAGTTTTTTATCTTTTATTTAAAGATTTTATAGATATCCCCAAAACCGTTGGTATTGTTAATAAAGGAAAAATTTTTGATAGTAGTAATAAAAATATTCCAATTCCAAGTTTTTTAAAATTAGTTAGAGAAAGTAATGGGTTTATTTTTAGAGTAAATCGAGGTGGTGGGGGTAATGGCCTTTATTTATTAAAATATAAAAATAATAATTATTATTTAAATGAAATGTATATAACTGATAATGAAATTAATAATTTTATTAAAAATATTGATAATTATATTATTACTGAAGCTTTAAAGAATAGTAAATATTCTGCAAAAATATTTGATGATTCTGTTAATACACTTAGAATTGTTATTGCAAGAAAAAATGGTGAGTCTAAATACAAAGTCATTGAAACTTTTCATCGATTTGGATGTAATGAGTCTATACCAGGGGATAATGTTTGCAGAGGAGGGTTAATAGCTCCTATCAATGCCAAAACTGGAGTGTTAGGTAGAGCAACTTCTAAAAAAACATTAAATTTTTATAGTAATCACCCAGATACTGGTAGTAAAATTGAAGGTGTTAAAATACCTCATTTTAATAAAATAAAAAAAGATTTATTAGAGTTAAGTTACAGGTTTCCTTTTTTAAATTTTATTGCATGGGATGTTGTTGTTACGGAAAATAGTTTTAGTATTATAGAAGCTAATACATCTTCTGATATTGGTATGTTTCAATATTTTGGTGGTAAGAGAAATGATAAATTAGGTGAAATTTATAAGAGTTATGGAATAAAGAAATAAGGGAGAATATATGAAAAAAAAAGTACTATTAATTTGTGTAATATTTGAAATTTTTATTTGTCAAAATGTGTATGCATTAGATTTTGAAGAATGTAAAGATGTTTGTTATTTTGAAGAAAAGAATTATGTTTTAAAAAGAATTGATAATAATTATTATATGTTTGATGAAAATACGATGAATATGTTATATAGTTGGATTGATGTAGATGATAATCGTTATTACTTAGATCCAGAAACAGGAATTGCAGCAACAGGCTTAACTACTATAGATGGAGTGACATATTACTTTAATGAAAAAGGTCAATTACAACATTTGCTTCAAAAAATAGGAGATAAATATTATTTCTTTGGAAGATATAGTGGAAAAATGGAAAAAGGATGGCTAGATAGTGAAGGAGAACGTTACTATTTAGATCCAAAGACAGGTATTGCGGCCGTTGGATTTAAAACAATATCAGGAGTGACATATTACTTTAATGAAAAAGGTCAATTGCAACATTTACTTCAAAAAATAGGAGATAAATATTATTTCTTTGGAAGATATAGTGGAAAAATGGAAAAAGGATGGCTAGATAGTGA
>CALVVE010000102.1 GCA_944363775.1 uncultured Bacilli bacterium
AAAAAAAAAAATAAAATATTTAAATTATATAAAACCAATTGGTAACATAACTTTTAAAAAATGAAAGGAGTTATATGAAACATTTAAATAAACTAGAAATATGTAGTATTACATACTTTTTAATGCGAGCTTGTTTTATGGGAATAAGTTTAAATATAATTTTAAATTTAACTAAACAAGATAGTTATATATCTATCTTGTTAGGTTCTATTTTAGGTTTCATACCACTACTTTTATATTTGTATATTATTAAAGATAAAAAAGATTTAAATTTAAAAGATTATTTAAAAAAACAAAATAAATACATTGGTAGTATAATTTGGATTATAATGTTTATATTTACACTTTTATATACATCTTATATTTACCATCAATTTACACATTTTGTTCAAATAGAATATTTATCTAAAACTCCAAGATTTATAATTTTACTAGCTTTTTTAATACCACTACTTTATATAGTAAAAAAAGGTATTAAAGTAATTGCTGAAGTAAGTACAATCCTTTTTTACTTTTCAGTAATATTATTAGTTATAACATTAAGTAGTTTAATTTTTCAAATAAATATAGAAAATATACTTCCAATATTTACAAATAAAAATAATGTATTTAATTCTTCTTTAACATATATTTCTTTTAATGTTATCCCAATATTTTTCTTAACTAACCTGCCATATAAAAAAGAAAATAATTATCAAAAAGTAATTATTAAAACATATATATTAAGTTCAATCATTCTTTTTATTACAACTTTTTTAACTATATCAATACTAGGTATTAACTTAACAAAAGCTTATATTTATCCTGAATTTCATTTACTTAAACAAGTATCTGTAATTGGATTTTTAGGTCATTTAGAAAGTATACTAGCTTTCCAAGGAATCTTTGATTCATTTATTATGCTTACTATTAATTTATATTTTTTATCAACTTTTATAAATTATAAATATATAACTGAAATATGTTTTATTATATTTTTAATTACTTATCTATTTTCAAATACTTTACTAAATTATGAATTTATAATATATGGAAGTATTATTACTTATTTAATTTTACCAATATTTGTTATTGTATATAAAAAGATAAAAAGTAAGATTCTACATATATAAACAGTTTTTCGACAAAACGTAAAAAAACATCAAACGATGTTTTTATTTTAACATTAAATAAATTCCTGCACCAATACCAGCAATAATTATTAATATCAAAATAAATATTAATATTTTAACACCAGTATGTTTTTTCTTAACAATAATTTCGCCATTTTCATCAACATCAAAATCATCTTTACCAAATGAATAAGCTGATGTAAAAAATGATTTATCAAGTTCTAATTCAGCAGTATTATCTTTTTTCTCTTTATTATCTTCAGTAATAATATCTTCAATTGATTTTAATGTTTTTGAACTAGTCATTGTATCTGATTTTAAATCACTAAGTAAATCAAGTGATAATTCTTTATCATTTAAACTACTAAGTTTGCTTGTACTTGTAATAGTATTAATTAATTTTTTAATTTCTGAATCTTCATCATCAATATAATCATCAGTATTAACTTTATCTTTTAGTTTTAAATTTTTTAAAATATTATACTGTGTATTATTAAGACTGTGATAATCATTTTTTATTTCTTCTGATTTATCTTCTTTAGCCTTTGATAATATATCTCTTATATCATAATTTGTATTATCAGTTTCATCATCTTCATCATCTTCTTCGATGTTCATGACTTCTGTTTCAGTTTCTTTAAGTAAATCTTCATATCTTTTTCTTTTTTTATTTTCTTTTCTATTTTCAAGTAGTTCTTTTATTTTAGCAATATCAATTTCATTTGTTTTATCAAGTCTAGCTACACCTTCGATATTGTAATTATCATCACGTTCATATATAGCACGATAAAGTTCTTCATTTTTTTGACTACGTCCACCATTTTTATGGTATTTATTATAACGTTCCATTCTACTAGCCATATGATCACCTCATCTACCCTAACATTAATATAATATCATATTACGACATTTTTTTCAAACCATTCTTGCATTTTATTATTGTTTTTTTTATAATATATAAGAGGAGGTTAATTATGGAAAAATTTGAAGTAAATAAAGATGCATGTATTGGTTGTGGAGCTTGTATGGCAATATGCCCAGAAGTTTTTGAAATCAACGATGAAGGTTTAGCAACTACTATTAAAGATGAAAATTTAACTAAAGAAGAAATTGAAAATGCAACTGATGCGATGGAAGGATGTCCAACAGGAGCAATTAGTAAAGAAGAAAAATAAAGATAAATTTTAAAACCCTAATTTAATATAAAATTAGGGTTTTATATTTAAAATATTTATAAAAACACTATTATTTAAATAATAAAAAAGAGATTAAACTACTAATCTCTAAAAATTACATTTCTATAAATAGATAACTTTAAACAAAATTTTTACACTCTACTAATGTTTATTAAAAACTTCAACACTAAACTAATTTTAATTTGTTCTTGAAACGGAGTCAAAGTAGTAATTATCATTTATTTTTATAAAGGTATATTTAAAAGAATATGTTTGTGTTGTATAAGAGCCTTCATAATTCACAATGATATTAACTTGATTACCATTTTTACTAGCATTATCTATTTTAACAATATCAAATCCTCCGGTTCCTCCACCTTCCATTGAATATTCAACATATTCATCAGCACTAGCATTATAAAAATAAACTGTTGAAAGCATATTATAACGTGGTGCAAAACTTGTAGCATGATAATTATCTTCTCCAAAAATTTCTTGAACTAATAAACTCATTACTGAACCTTTAATTGTCGAAAGTGCTTTAGTGTCATCATAAATATATTTTGAAAAATCACTACCTTTATAAGTAAAATCAACTTTCGAACGATCATAATTTTCTAAATCATAATCTTTTTTTTGATAACTTTTAACATTTAAATAAGCTAGATATAATTTAGCTTGATTAGAAAAATCTTTAGCTCTCATACTTGTTTTATCTGATAATTCATTATTCATCATTTCCGCAATTAATACATCATCATAAGAAATTAACTTAGTTAACTTTTGAACTAAAAAATCATTAACACCAAGTTCCTCCTCTTTAATCTGTTCTTCTTCTTTTTCATTATTTATATTATCTTCTGTCTTTTCTTCGGTATTTAACTTATTATCTATTTTCCTATTTCCATATAATTCATACCCAAAATAAAAACATGCTCCTAATAAAATAACAATTATAAACCAAACTAAAACATTATTTCTCTTTTTATTTTGTTCCATATAAACAACACCCCTACTATAGTATATATTATAGTTTAAAAACAAATTAAAGTCAATCTATTAATTTAACCATTTATAAA
>CALVVE010000103.1 GCA_944363775.1 uncultured Bacilli bacterium
TAATAAATTCTACTAAAGCCTGACCCTTATTATTCATATTATCACACTCTCATATCATATAAAATTATATCACAAAACAAACACTATCTTCAATACCTAATAACAAAAAAATCATAAAACAAATTTATGATTTCCTTACATTATATTACATTTACCCAAGAACATACGGATCAGCTTCTGTCCCAGTTCCTGAAACAAATTCTATATTGGACTTTAGATAAAGAGACGGGCGAACCGTGTGAGCAATACTTACTCTAACTGGAACCGTAGGGCCACTACTACTCACTGCAAACACTTCATAGGAATTGCCAGCATGAGAAATTAATGACCACTGATAATAAAAACTATCATATAACCAATTATTGTTTTTACAATCAATATAACTACTATCATTCCAACTATATAACTCTTTTACTAAACATGCACTTCTTCCTGTTGTAGCACCTCCGCTAGTTGCAAATCCATAATCACTTGGATACATTAATCCTATATATCCTATCCATTCTGTTGGCCTTCCGCTATATACATTAGTTCCTCGTTCATATTCATAAAAGTGTTGTGCTAGACCATTACTTGATGAATTATAACTACTTGTTCCACCAAGTTTCCATGTACTTAATTCTATCATTAATTTTGCTTCTTCGGTTAGACCATTACTTGAAAAATCACATGCTGTAGTTGCTCCATTTTGACCGTTTGGACAGTTTCCGCTTGTTCTATTATAATATGGACCATTATTTAATACTTCTTGTAATGCTGAATCACTCCAATCATTACTTCCATATAAAGATGTTGATGATCCTGTTCCACTTGGCTTATTATCCCAAGAATAATCTCCTATTGATTCATTTCTTATTAATTTTAATTTTCCATCAAAGATTCCTATTATTCTCCATAACTGTGATTGTCCAGATACACCTGTTTGTCTACATTCTAATGATGTGCCTTCTGGTAAACTTCCTCCCATTCCTTCTATAAATTGTTGCTTTTGAGTTTCACATTCTTCATTTGATTTTGATAAATTTAATAAAGTTTCAATCTCATCCATTATTGCAATTAAAGTCCATTCATCACCTGAATATGTATTAAAGTATACATAATTATCTGGACTAGGTCCTATATAGCGTTATTCTCTTGGGGATGCTGAATTAGTTATTTCTCCTGTGTTGTCGATTGCAACTAATCCATTACCACCGTCTACTACTGTATCTTCAACCTTATTGTTTATTAAATACTCAACGGCATTGCCATATGGTTCTGGTTCTGGATCAGGTATTTCTCCTGAAACTTGAGAAAAGTTTAGTGTAAGAGTTAGTTGTTTTGAATTTTCTGGTATTTCTGTTGCCGACTCATCATAAGTTACAATCACTTTAAATGTTTTAGACTCTTCTGCATTTAATCTTGTATATCTAGTTATTCCACTTAATTTAAAAGTAATATATGTTGGTGCTGTACCATTTTCTTCATCTAATCCTTCAATACTTTCTAAATAGGCATCAAGACTTCCTTGATTTTCTACTGTTAATATATATTCCATAGTACTACCTGGTTTTTCTAAATCAACTGTAAATGTTGCGGTTGTATTTGTAAATGAACTAGTACTAGATTTTACACCATTCTTTGTTCCTTCTTGGATATTAGTAAATATAACTTTAAAGTCACTTGAAATATTTGATGTACCATTTATTTTTAGATTACTACTTAAAGCTGAATATCCTATTGCCATTACTAATGATATACATATTAAAGACATTAATATTATATTTTTAGTATGTTTCTTTTTTTCTCTTGTCATTAAAAACACCTTTCTTTTATACTATAAAAAGAGACAAATTTTATTTATCTCTATTCTTTATCAACACATTTACCTTCTCCAGGTTTATCTCCTTCAACATATACTTTATCAACTAAAGAACATGAAGTTTTTGTCATGGAATCAGTTAAATATCCTCCTAATAATTTAACTACACTAACTACAATAACACTTATAACTGCAATAATTAATAAATATTCTACAAGGGCTTGCCCTTTTTTATCTTTTACCATATTTCCCTCCACTAGCATCTATCTATTAACATTAGTTTAACCTTTTTTCTACCATTTGTCAATCACTTTTAAATATGTTATATTAATTATGGTGATTATATGCGTTTAATTATTGACAATAAAGAACAAAATTTTTATGTTTGTAATAGTTTTAAATCTCGTTTTTTTGGTTTAATGGGTAAAGTTAATATTAAAGATATTTATATTTTTCCCAAATGTAATAGTATTCATACTTTTTTTATGAAAGAAAATATTGATGTTGTTATGTTAGATAAAAGTGGTAATGTTTTAAAAGTTTACAATAATTTACAACCATGGAAAGTTATTTTACCTAAGAAAAATGTTTATTTTGTTATTGAACTTCCTAAAAACACTTTAAAAGAAAAAGAATTACAATTTGTTTTGTAATTCTTTTTTATACATAATAAATTATTATTTATTTTATTATTCTTTGTATTCAAATTCATAATCAAGAATTCTAATATTATCTCCTTCTTTAGCTCCTAATTTTCTAAGTTCTTCATCAACACCCATTTTTCTTAATTTATTTGCAAATCTGATTGCTGCTTCATCACTTGAAAATCTAGTCATTTTAAGTAATTTTTCTACTTTTTCTCCTGTTATAATCCACTCATTACCCATATGATTTATATTAAATGGTTTTTCTTCTTTAAATTTATATAGTACATGACTTTCAAATCTTTCTGGTTCATATAAAGGTTGTTTTTCTATAGTATCTAGTATATCTGCAAGTTCCATTAATATTTCATCTATTCCATAACCTGTAACTCCAGACATTTCAAATATTTTTTTATCTTTTACTTTTTCTTTAAATTTAACTAAGTTTTCTTTAGATCCTGGTAAATCCATTTTATTAGCTATTATTATTTGTGGTTTTTTAATTATTTCTTTATTAAATGCTTCAAGTTCATTATTAATTGTTACATAATCTTCATAAGGATCTCTACCTTCAAAAGCACTCATATCTATTATATGAGCAAGTACTCTTGTTCTTTCAATATGTCTTAAGAATTTATCCCCTAATCCTTCACCTAATGAAGCTCCTTTTATTAATCCTGGTAAGTCAGCAATTACAAAACTTCTTTTATCTTTTGTTTGAACTACTCCTAAATTTGGTCTTAAAGTTGTAAAGTGATATGCAGCTATCTTTGGTTTTGATGCACTAACTTTTGAAATAAATGTTGATTTACCAACACTAGGCATACCTACAAGTCCAACATC
>CALVVE010000104.1 GCA_944363775.1 uncultured Bacilli bacterium
TCCAGAGGGACCTGGCGGACGGGATTTTTATTTTATGATGATAACTCATCTATATACATGATATCATAAAATATTATTTTATACAAGTTTAAATAGTAAGAAAAAATAGAGTCTTATCCCTATTTTTCTTCTTCTTTAATAATCTTCTTTACTTGAACCATAAACCAAATTTTATCTAATGCTGTTTCACTATTTTCAATCTTATTAGTTCTAAGAATTAATAAAATTTTATTTAATAATAATTTTATATTTTCACTTGTTAAATCTTCTTCATCAATTTCAATATTATTTAAGTGATATTTATTACTAATTGTACGAGCAACATTAGCTTTTTCAAATACTGGAATTCCAGTAATTATTATATTAGTTGGATTCATAGCAAATAAATCAAAATTATCACTATATTTTATAATTTCTTCATAAGTTTTTAATTTATAAACTTTTTGAATAGCTAATTTCTTAAAGTAATCAAAACTATAATACAAATGTAATAAATCAGATATAGTTAAAGTATTACTTAATATTTTTAAGACTTGTGATTTAAAATATGCTTGATCATATTCTTTATATAGTTCATATAATTCTTTAGCTTTATAAACTGATTCAATCTTTAATTTTTTAACATCAACATTTGATTTAAAATCAAAGATACTATGTTTACCACCAAATATTTTCTTATTAATTTTATCAAGTTCAGCTTCTTTAGTATTAATTTTTTGAGTAATTTCTTTTAAACCAGTACTAGAACCTTCGCTTTTTTTAGTATCTTTTTTCTTTGAATCAGTTGTTGCTTCTTCACCCTTAATTAATTTTCCATACTCTTCTTTAAAATCTTTAAATAGTGGTAAAAATTCTAAATAATTACTATATTCATCTAAATTTATTTTTAATTTTTCTAAAGCTACAATAACTTTTTTCATTTTTTCAGAATCATTATAATCAGGAATATTAGGTAAAAGTGAAACATAAGCAGCTTTACGAACTTTACTATTTTCTAAATACTGTTCTATTTCAATTTTTCCTTCTTTTGCAAGCCCTATGATTTCTGAGACAGTTTCTTTATTAATTAAATTTAAATCAATATAAGCATCTCTTAATTTTTCAAGACACATAGCATAACTAATTATACCATTAGCATCCATTACTTCTTTTTGTAATTTGGAAATATATGTTTCAAATTTCTTTTCATATTTGTTTATTAATTTTCTAAAGTTAAGTTCGATGTGTTCTATTATTTCAGGATTTGCCCAATAAATTTGTTCAAATATTTCTGAAACTTTTTCATAGTTTTCATCTTTTTTCTTACGTACTTCTAAGAAAGCTGTCATGTATTCACGAACATAACAAGTATAATCAAAATCATCACTTGTAAGAAGAATATCTGCAAGCTCAAATTTATCTAGGAAGCTATTTATTATTTCATTTAAAGAGTGAAAATTTAAAGTGTAATAATTATTTATTTGGTATAAAAGTGTATCAAAACCCATTTTTTCAGAGTAAGTATTAGATGGATTAAGTAAAAATTTAGCATGTTCATAAGTAATTATTTTTTCATTAATACGATCAACATTTTTTACTTCTTCTTTTACTTCAAAAGAACGAGCTTTTACTTCTAAATAACTTTTTACACTTTTTTCATAATCATTATATTTTGTAATAATTTCATCTATTTTTTGATTGAATTTCTTTTTATTAGTTTTTGTTTTAGTAGGCATAGTGGAAATAAGGTTTTTCTTAGCATCAATATCTTTCTTAATAAAATCTAAAAAATTATTCATCTTCTTCTCCCTTTTCTTCCAGTTCTATTTTATTTTCTTCTAAAAACTGTAAAAACTCTTTTATATTATTATAGACTTCAATCAATTCTTGTAAAGTTAACTTTGATAAATCAAAGTCAACTTTAACAGGTTCTTTCTTTCTCATATCATCACCATTTCCCCTATTTTACTATTCATTAAATTCAGTATATCCTGCTTGATCTTTAACAAAACTAATTGAAATTGATAAATCAGCACCAGTTGAATCAGTTTCTAAGCTGTCAATATCTTGTCCCTCAATCCATAAATACACACGCATTTTTGTAACCCCATTTGGTAAATCAAATAATGGTTCTTCAAAATTATTTTCGGTAATTGTATTTTGTAAAGTAAAGTAATTTGGATCTAAGTTTGGTGACCCTGAAACTGAATTTTCAACATATATTGGTCCGCCAGCACGGCTAAATGCATATGTTGGGAATCTTTGCCCATTAACCAAATTAACACCATATTTTTGAGCTCTTTCAATTGATAACGAGGTGTGGTTAGTGCTATTTGGTTCATATATAATTGAATTACAATTATTATTACATGTTAAATTTTGAACTTGTGGTGCTGGTGTATTTAAACCTGTACTACCAACTTTAACAAAACCTAAACGAACGGAATTTGCAAGTCCTTTCATTTCATCATCTTCTTCATCACTAATTGTAACTGAAGTGTCATAATCTAAATAAAGATTATCACTTACTGGTGAATCAGTTTCATTTTTTAAGAAAACATCAAAAGCAATATAATAGCTAAATTGTTTAGGACCATTTTCTTGTATTTGCTTTGTTGTAACAAAGCCACGACTTTTATCCTTTTTATAATATTTTACCCCACCATCAGCAGCAAATATATTAAACACCGGACTATTTGGATTAGTAATACCATTTGATGAGACTGGTGTTAAACCATTAGTTGACCAAAGATTAGAATGTCCTGGATATGTATTTCTAATATCATTTAATATTGCATTGGCTGAAATTTCTAATGAAGTATCATAATTAACTGCATCAAAAGAAATCATCAAACCACTATTCTTAGTAACAACCATATTAAATGTTTTAATTTTAACATTTAAACTAGTTGAAAACCAAGCATAAGTTGCAAATATTAAAAGTACTCCTAAACATAATATTACAAACATTGAACCTTTAATATTATTTTTATCCACTTTTGGCTTTTTATTACTTACTTTGTTTTCTTTTTCTTTGGTAGTAACTTTTTTAGCCACTTTGAACACCACCTTTTATAAATATAAATAAAGAGTAATTTAATTTACAATATTACTCTTTATTATAATTTTAAGGAATAGTTTTTTCCTTTTATATATATTACAAATGTAATATTGTAGGTAACTTCCCAAATTAATGGGAAGTATAC
>CALVVE010000105.1 GCA_944363775.1 uncultured Bacilli bacterium
CATAACTTCACCTTCCCAATTAAATTGTATCAAATCTTGTAGAATTTAACTATTTAATTTTATTATAAGAGTTCTCATAATAATTATAACAAAAAATGTAGATAACTTATATCTACATTTAACTATAAACACTATTTGTCATTTTCGTAACCGCAATTAATATATAAGAAATTTTATACCAAGTTTTATAATCTACAATACCAGTTTGAGATAATCCAAAAACTTTTTGAAAAACTTTTACTGCTTTAGTAGTATTACTATCAAATAATCCTGTCGGATTTTCTATTATAGGAATTCCAGGATAACTACCTCTTATATAATTTAATGTATTTTGTAATTTATAAACATCTCTACTACAATCCCCTTCTTTTAATTCTTTTGTATAAGAATAAGGAGATTCCCAGCCAACTTCAGCTTGAGCTATATTTATATTATTTCCATAATAATATTTTAATATTTCCAAATAATTGTATCCTTTATCACCTAAATCTTTAGACCCCCATTGACTTAAATTACCCGGTTCACTAGTATTACTTTTATAATGTGCAAGTAAAGGTTCTGGCCGAAAGCCTTGTCTAATATAATCATCAAATACTTCATCAACAACTTTGGCAATTGATTGAAAAATTGTACCATTATGTGTATATTTTTGATCATAACTTGTAGTTGAAGTAATCATAAAATCATAACCTTTACTACGATACCATTCAGTATAAACACGATTTAAAGCATATGAGATAATTGCAAGAACATTAGCTTTTATCGTTTCTGTAGGCCAAGTACTATATATTTCACTACTAGCAACATTTTTGACATAGTCAACAAATGGTACTGCATAATTGGGAGCAGTTGTATTAGATGGAATTCCATCATGAACAATAATTTTTTCTGGAATAATTACTTTATCTAACACAAATGTACTATTATCACTTTCTTCAATAAGATTTGGTGATTCATTTTTCCATAACGTATTTGGTGTAATAGTTGATTCAACATTTTCTGAATTTTCATCAATTGATGTAACATATATATTTTGAATAGAAGTTTCACCATCAAATATTTGAACACCATTGATCTTAGTTGGTGTAAGACCGAGTGCAGAAACTTCAACATCATACGTTTCATATGGTCTAACTAAATTTTGATCTTCTAAAGAATAACTTTTATCAACTGTATCTAAAGTTATTTTATTAGTTTGACCATCTTCATTTGTTTTTTCTATAACAATTTCATTATTATTCTTTATTACTTTTACAACCGCCCCTTCTACCGGATTAGCAATTGTATCACAATAAACATTTACTAACAAATAACCCTTTGCCATAACTCACCTCTCATTAAATTATATTCATTTATTAATAAAAAAATACATATAATTTAATGAGGTGAATTTAAGTGGAAGATATTAATTTAAAATTTGGTGATACTGGTGATAATGTAAAAATCTTACAAGAAAAACTAAAGATTTTAGGTTTTTACAATGCTCTAATAACAGGTATTTTTGGAAGTTCAACAGAAGAAGGAGTTAAAGCTTTTCAAAAACTATTTAATTTCAAAGAAACTGGTGTTGTTAATAATGAAATGTGGAATTTATTATTTGAATTAACTGAAACAGCATTTGATAATTTAAATACTAAACCAACATTACAAATAGGAGCAAGTGGAAATGATGTTAAAGAATTACAAACAATTTTAAAAAATTTACTGTATTATACTGGAAATATAGATTCTAAATTTGGCAAAGAAACAGAAGTTGCTGTAAAAAGATTTCAGTTCCACAATAAAATAACTGCTTCTGGAATTGTTAATAATCAAACATGGACTTTATTAGATACATTATATGGAAAATTAAATAAATGTGCGATTGAAGATGAGAGTGATAGCGAAGATAACAACACTAATGTTTATAATGTTGTAAAAGGTGATACTCTTTATTCCATTGCCAGAAAGTTTAACACTAGTGTTGATGAGATTAAAAAATTAAATAATTTATCTAGTAATACTATAAGTGTTGGACAAAAACTTTTAATTCCTACTTCTGAAACAGTCACTCCTACTACAACTTATACTGTAGTTAGTGGCGATACTCTTTATTCCATTGCTAGAAAATTTAATACTACTGTTGATGAGTTAAAAAGATTAAATAATTTATCTAGTAATACTTTAAGTATTGGACAAAAACTTTTAATTCCAGCTTCTGAAACAATTAATCCTACTACAACTTATACTGTGGTTAGCGGTGATACGCTTTATTCTATCGCTAGAAGATTTAATACTACTGTTGATGAATTAAAAAGATTAAATAATCTATCTAGTAATACTTTAAGTATTGGGCAAGTTTTAAAATTACAATAAAAAGACATGAAATAAAATTCATGTTTTTTAATTATTTTTACATAGCTAAAATATTAAATTTAAATTTATTTAATAAATATAAAAGTTTATTTTCTAATTCTTTATTAAAATTATTCATATCATAATATTCATAACAACCATATTTCATAAATTTTTCAACCAAATCATACCCATATACATAATTTAACTTTATATCAACACAATAACAATTTTCATCATTTACACTAAATTTTACTAAATATCTGTTATTATCAACCGCTACTACTATCATAATACATATCAACCCCAACTAAAATTAAATTATAGACCATTTTTTATATCAACTAAACACATTATAACATGAAAAGAAAGAGTTTATACAAATTGACTTTAATTAGTTTTATTAAAACAAAAACCATAGAAACTCTTTATTTCTATGGTCAAAATATATGTTTTCTCTAAACTTTTTTAGAGCTATTAACATTTGTCACCCTGTATAGTTAAGTTTACAACCACTTATTTTTTATAATATGGTGGCCTAAGTTCCACTTGCTAATAGTATTATAACACAATAATATTTTTAACAATCCGAAAAATATTTATTAATATTTTTGTAAAGATTATTAGAAAGTTCACATATTTTTTTTATGTTTTCTTCTATATTTTCTTCTCTAGTACATAAAATAACAATTTTTTCATCAATTTCTATTAATATGTCATCAATTACTTTATATATATCATCATCAGTAAACATCATATATCTAATATTTTTTCTAAAGTCACTTATTATTTTTTCAAAATCATTACTATTATCTTTAGATATTTTATTATTTTTTAT
>CALVVE010000106.1 GCA_944363775.1 uncultured Bacilli bacterium
TCCCGGTGCGCTCTTTTTTTCGTTTAAATTAAAAAAGACTGAAACAAAATCAATCACTTAATTTCGTAACAGCCCCTAATGACTTTGAAAAAATAGTTGTAACTTTATTCAATAAATATAATAATTCTTTATTATTAACAAACTATCTAATTAACGATATTGAAACATTTAAAAAATATATAAATGAGGATAATGTAGATGAAATTTATAAATCAACATTAAAAATTTTAAATACATTGAAAAATAATAATCAAGATCACTTTACCCTTGATATAAATATAGATAAATTAGAAACTTATAAAAAGAGATATCGAGCAATAAAAGAACTATCTTTAACTTTAAATTACATTGATGATATTATAAAAGAAAATAATTCTAATACTAACATAACAAAGAAAAATGAATTTATTAACTTTATTCAAGAAACAATTTTTAAAGAAAAAAAGACGTTTACAACAGCAATATTCGCAAATGAAGCTAAACTTGCTAATATTAATGTTATTAGTGACTCTTATAATATATTAAGTAGTTATTATCATTCACCTATACGTATATATATAAATAAAGATTATAGACGAAATAAAAACGAAATTAGTTTTCTAAAAATAGTAGAAATAAGCTATGAATACATAACACTAAGGTATATAGGAGGAAAGAAGGCCCATAAGACAATTACTATATTAAAAGATGAATTTATTAAAAATTATATCTTATTAGGATATTTATTGTATTGTGATTCTAAAGTTTTATATGATAAAAATAATCAATTATTAATATTTATCAATGATACGTATAATTATAATATTATATATTCTTATGAAACAAATACCTTTCAAATTAATAATAATAGTGATTTTACTATTAAAAATGATGTTTCTTCATACCCAATAATGTTTAATGAAATACAAAAAATAATATCCCTTGCCAAATACCAATTAGAAAAAGATGAAACAATTAATAAAAACAGCATAGGAGCTAGAATTAGAAGAATATTTAAAAGATATTAAAAGTGTTTTTAAATTACTAATTACTAATTATTTCTCTATTTTAATTATTTTCGTAAATTAGAATTAGATTCTATATAATTTTTAGCGTTTTCTAAACCATAAACATAAGTAGTATCTTGTGGTTCAAAAACATAATCATCTAAAAAGCCATTAAAACCATATAACTTCCGATAAGTATCTTCTGTTTTTGTTAAATCGATTTTCATTGGGATACCGCTTTTTAAACTCTCATAATCTTCTCTAGTAAATGCTTTATAAAAACCATAAGATGATATATCATTGCCGTTTTTGAAATTTACAAAATATGACGGATCAAATAAGACCATTGGTTCATTTCCATACCCTTTAGGATAAATAAAATTATAACTATGAAATTGACCATCTTTAGCCCCACACACCAATTCCGAATCTATTCCTAAAAACTTAAATAAGTTATGAGCCAAACCCGCTTTTTCAGAGCAAAAGGCTACTTTTTCTTCACTAATTGTTTTAATAGATAATTTACGTCCTATATGAGATGAATATATCATATATCTACCAAATCCAAAATCTGTATTAGGCAAATATTTATAAACTACGAAGAATATAGTAGTAATTAATGTTAACGCATTATACCAAGAATTATTTCTTATAGCTTTAATTAAATTAATGTATGGAGTCATATCATCATATACTAAATCTGGACATTCCTTATCCCCTAATTTATCTGCAGCTTTATAATGAATTTTTTGTGATATGTAATCTTGAAAACTATCCGTATAGTTTTGACCAACGGTCTTTTCCTCACTATTTATCTCTAATTCATCTAATCTTTCTTTTACAAAATTAATTATTTCTTCATCATTTTCTAACTCAAATATTCTTTTATTTATTTCTTCTTTTGTCATATAATTTCTCCTCGTTTTTTCTTAAATTCCTTATCTATTTTAAATAATACTATAACTTTAAACGTGAAATAATCTCAGCAAAGGGAAACTTAGAACCAGGGCATTTTTTTCTAACGACTGGATTTATTTCATTATGACCTATAATATGATTTCTATCAATAATAAAATCATAATTATATTTATCTTTTAAATACTTAATTATTTCTTTCATAACTTTAACACTAGCTTCTATTTGTTCATCAGTTAATGTTCCATCAAAACTTTCATGTTCAATCGAAAAAGTAAAATAATTAGCATTATCCGGAACACTACTAACTAACTTAGATGTAGCAAATTTATAATAAACATCACTACTCTCTTTTAAAGAAGTTCCATTAGCCCAAGAAGAATCATCTAAAGATACAACCTGTTTAATATGACCATCCCTTCTTATCACATAATGACTAGATACATCACTTGTAGAATCATAAAATCTTTTTATAGCTGAATTATAAGTGTTATTAATATGACATACGATAATATTAGGAATATAATCTTTATGACCTTGATAACAGTTAAGACTAAATCCTTCTGGATCACTAATATTTTTATATAAAATATTATTAAATATATCTTTATAATTATCTAAACTAATATTGATATCTAATTTACTTTTAACTAATTCTTGTAATTTAATAAATAAATCTTCATTATATAAATTTAATATAACAAAATAATAATATAAGGCTTTAAATATATACCACTCGTTATCTAAATAGATAATTTTATTTATTATTTCTAAACGATATTCATTACTTAAATAATCTACATCATATAAAATATTATATAAATAACAAGAATCATTATTAGTATTTAAAATATAATTTAATAATTCTTTATAACAATCTAATTTAAAAAAACGTAATATAAAATGGATATAACGATAACTTTTAGTTTGCAATATTTCCTTAGCAATAATCTCTTTATTATTCTTAGTAAAAAATAAATATAAAAATAATAATCTAACATCTTTTGTATTTATTACTTCTTCTTCTAATTCTTTTATATCATACCTTTGATAATTTAATATCTTTTCAATCATATAATACTACTCCTAATTAATTATTATTTTATATTAAACTTTATAATTATACTACATAAAATGTTTCATTATTATTATTTTTAAATCTTAAAATATTAGAAATTATATC
>CALVVE010000107.1 GCA_944363775.1 uncultured Bacilli bacterium
TTAAGGAACGTCGTTATTAATAATGACGTTTTATTGATTATTTAGGAATTTTATAGTATAATTTGTTTGTTATTTTTATAAATTTTAAAGGGAGGAATTATTGTGATAGAACGTTTAAAAAGTATTGAAGCCCGTTATTTAGAAATTGATCAAGAATTAATGAATCCAGAAGTTACAACTAATATCAAAAAAACATTAGAACTTAATAAAGAACAAGCATCTCTTCGTGAAGCTTATAATGCTTATCAAGAATATAAAAAATTAATTAGTGATATTGAAGAGAGTAAAGAGTTAGTAAAAGATCCAGAAATTGGAGAATTTGCTCGTGAAGAATTAAAAGTTTCTGAAGAAAGACTTGCTGAACTTGAAAAAGAAATGGAAATTATATTACTTCCAAAAGATCCAAATGATGGTAAAAACGTTGTTGTGGAAATTCGTGGTGCTGCTGGTGGAGATGAAGCTAATATCTTTGCTGGAGATTTATATCGTATGTATACTAAATATGCTGAAAAACAAGGTTGGCGTTATGAAGTAGTTGATGCTGTTGATAGTGAAGCGGGAGGATACTCACAAATTGAATTCTTAGTTAAAGGGGATAGTGTTTATTCAAAATTAAAATATGAAAGTGGAGCTCATCGTGTTCAACGTGTTCCGGAAACTGAAACACAAGGTCGTGTTCACACATCTACTGCTACTGTTTTAGTTATGCCTGAAGCAGAAGAAGTTGATGTTGAAATTAATCCAAATGATTTACGTATTGATATTTATCGTAGTGGTGGTCATGGTGGTCAAGGGGTTAATACAACAGATAGTGCAGTTAGAATTACCCATTTACCAACTGGTATTGTTGCTCAATGTCAAAATGAACGTAGTCAAATTCAAAATAAAGAAAAATGTATGCAAATGATTCGTACAAGACTTTATGAATATGAATTACGTAAACATGAAGAAGAATTAGGTAATGAACGTAAAAATAAAATTGGTACAGGAGACCGTAGTGAAAAAATAAGAACTTATAATTATCCTCAAAATCGTGTAACTGATCATCGTATAGGTTTTACAACTAAACAATTAGATCGTGTTATGGAAGGTGCTCTTGATGAAATTATTGATGCTTTAATTCATGAAGATCAACAAAGAAAATTAAAAGGTGAAGAGTAGTTTTTTAATATGCAAGATATAGAATATATAAAAAAATATGGTAATAAGGATGAATTTGAAAAAAATTTAAAACGTTTAGATGCTGGTGAACCAGTTCAATATATTGTTGGTAATGTTAATTTTTATGGTTTTACTTTTAAAGTTGATAAACGTGTATTAATTCCTAGATTTGAAACAGAAGAGTTAATTGAAAAAACATTAAGATATATTGATAAAGACAAAGAATTAGAAATAATTGATTTAGGTACTGGAAGTGGTTGTATTGCTATTACTTTAAAAAAATTATTACCAAATTCTAAAGTAACAGCCTATGATATATCTCCTGATGCTTTAGAAGTTGCCATTTCAAATGCTAGGTTAAATAATGTTGATGTTACTTTTATTAATCAAAGTATGGAAAATATTAATGGAAGTTATGATTTAATAATAAGTAATCCACCATATATTGCTCATAATGAGTTTGTTGAAGAAGTTGTTAAAAATAATGAACCTAGTATTGCTTTATATGCAGATAATAATGGTTTATATTTTTATGAAACTATTTTAAAACAAGCACTTAAACATTTAAATAAAGATGGTGTTATTGCTTTTGAAATTGGTCAAACTCAGGCTTCAAGGATTGTAGAATTAATAAAAGTTTATTTACCAAATTGGCAATATAAAATAATAAAAGATTTATCAGGATTAGATAGAATTATGATTATAAAAGAAAAGTTTGACAAATAAACTTTTTTTTGTATAATATAATACATTGTTTTCTTGGGGTGATATGTATGTATGATGAAAAAAAACTTAGGTTTATATTTAAAGAAACTATCGCATCTTTTTTATCAAAAGAAGAATTAGAAGAATATTGTTTTAGAAAAAAAATATATAAAAAATATCTTTTTTCTTATATAAAAGATTATTTAGATGAATTTGCAAATGAAAAAGAAAAAGAAACTTACAAAAATTATTTAAAATTTCTTAATTATGAAAAAGTATTTAATTATTTATTAAATTGTAATAATAAAGAAAAAATAAAAGATACAATTGAAGAATATGTAGGATGTTATAGCCATATGCGAAGAGTTTATATAATGAAGCATCCAGAATGTAGTTTTAAACTAAAAGAATTGGATAATATTTTTAGAACTTGTTTAGAAAATAACAAAGTTAAAGATAAAAAAAGTGATTTTAAAAAACATTTTTTAAATAAAACTGGGTATGATCAAGAATTTAAAATAATTTTTGATGAAATTAATTCAAAAATAGAAGAAGATTGTTATTATATTTCTGATTTATTAATAAAAGCTAGAAAATTAGTTGAAAAATATCGTTATTGTGAAATAGATATATATAGAAGAAAAATTGAAAATTATTATAAAAAAGTATTATTAAAAGTATTAAGTGTTTATAAAGAACAAAAAGGAAATTTCTCTGTAATAGATTATTTCTATATTACTGATGTTCAACCAAATTATTTATTTAGAAATAATGCAGTAATAAGAAATATTAAAAATGAAAAAGTAAAAAAAATTTGTTATAAAATTTTAACACAAATTATTAATAGTACTAATTTGAATTATAATTTTGTAAAATTTAATGAAAAAAATTTATATTTATTTTTAAATAGTTATCAATTAAATGGTGTTTATTTCTCACAAGAAGATATTTATGAAGTATATGAGTTTATGAAAGAAGAAAATTTACCTGAATATCAAAAATTATTAATGGAATTTTTAAAAAAATATGCTTTTGAAGGTAGTTTAGAGTATCGTAGAAAAAATAGTGAAAATAATTTTGTTTTAAGTAAAAAAAGAGTTTAAAGTTACTCTTTTTTTTGATACAATAATATTATTGTGAGAAAAACGTAAAAATAATTTGGAGGATAGAGTATGAATAAAGATAAGGTAATGATTTTATTTGAACAAATA
>CALVVE010000108.1 GCA_944363775.1 uncultured Bacilli bacterium
TAAATTAGTTAGATTTGATGAAATGTCTACTAGTGTTCGTGATTTCCACATTGATGTTAATATTAAAGGTACATGGAATATTACTCAAGCAGTTTATCCATATATGATGAAGCAAAAATATGGTAAAATTGTTAACTTATCAAGTGTTACGGGACCAAAAGTTGCTGATGCTGGAGAAGTTGCTTATGCTACTACAAAAGCTGCTTTAATTGGGTTTACTAAAGGATTAGCTATGGAAGGTGTAGAATATGGAATAAATGTTAATGCTATCTTACCAGGATATATAATGACACCTATGGTTGAAGGTATTGCTAAAGATACTGATGCAACTAATCCAGATAATGTTATTAAAGGTATAGCTGATGGTATTCCAATGGGACGTTTAGGAACTATTGAAGAACTTGGAAATCTTGCTGCTTTTTTAGCTAGTGATGCTTCAAATTATATTACGGGAAGTGAATTTGTTATAGATGGTGCATCAACATTACCAGAAACAAAAAGTGTAGGGGTATAAAATCCCTTTTTTTTATATAATTTTTATGTTAAAATATTGTAACAAAGGAATGATATTATGCGTGGTGAAAATTTAAATTTAAATTTTGGAGTAGAACAAATATTTGAAGATACATCTTTCTTTATAAATGATAATGATAAAGTTGGAATTGTTGGTGTAAATGGAGCTGGGAAAACAACTTTATTTAAAGTTATTTTAGGTTATCAAGAATTAAATAGTGGTAAAATTGTTATAACTAATAATAAAAGAATTGGTTATTTACCTCAAGAAATTATTTTAGATAATAAAGACGTTACTGTATTTGATTATCTAATGAGTGCTAGACCAATTAAAGAATTAGAAGATAAATTAGCTACCCTATATGAAAAAGTTGCCATTGCATCAGATAAAGAACAAAATAAAATTATGAAAGCTATCGCAAATACGCAAGCAAAACTTGAATATTATGATTATTATAAAGCTGAAAGTATTTTATTTGAACTTTTAGATAATATGCATATTGATGGTGACTTATTAGATATGAAACTTGTTAATTTAAGTGGTGGACAAAAATCTAAAATTGCTTTTGCTCATTTACTATACTCTAAACCAGAAATATTACTGTTAGATGAACCAACAAATCATTTAGACGTTGATACTAGAGATTATGTTATTAATTATTTAAAAAGATATAAAGGTATGGTTTTAATAATATCGCATGATGTTGATTTCCTAGATAAAATAACTGATCATACTTTACATTTAAATAAACTTACTAAAAAAATAACTATGTTTGAAGGAAACTATACAACATATCTAAAAAAATCAAAAGCTTTAGCTGAAGCTAAAGAAAAATTAATTCAAAAACAAGAAAAAGAAGAAAAAAAATTACGTGATATTGTTCTTTTATATTCAAATTCTAGTGGTAAAAGAAAAAGAATGGCTCAAAGTAGAGAAAAACAGTTAAATAAAATGTTAAAAAATCATATAGAAAGAGATAAGACATATAAAAAAGTTAAATTAAATATAAAACCAAAGCGTGAGGGGTCTAAAATTCCATTAACAGTAAATAATATAGACTTTTCATATAATAATAAAGATTTAATAATTAATAATTTATCATTTGTTGTAAATAATCATGAAAGATTTTTAATTGTAGGAGAAAATGGGGTAGGAAAGAGTACTTTATTAAAATTAATAAAGGGTATTTTAGAAACTAAGGATGGCAGTATAAAATTTGGAAATAAAACAGATATTGCTTATTATGCCCAAGAACAAGAAAACTTAGATTTAGAAAAAAATATACTATTAAATGTAGATAATGGTGAATATAGTGAAAAGGAATTAAGAACTATATTAGGTAGCTTTTTGTTTTATGGCGATGAAGTTTTTAAACAAGTTAAATATCTTTCACCAGGAGAAAAAGCTCGTGTTTCACTTTGTAAAGTAATGTTAGAAAAAGCAAATTTACTTTTATTAGATGAACCAACAAACCATTTAGATCCAGAAACTCAAAGAATAATTGGAGAAAACTTTAAAAACTATGAAGGAACAATAATATTAGTAAGTCATAATCCAAGTTTTGTTAAAGAAATAGGAATAGATCGTATGTTAATGTTACCATCAGGTAAAATAGTAAATTTTGATGATGATATTTTAAACTATTATTATAAAATTAATACTAAAAAATAAAAGAACATTAATTGTGTTCTTTATTAGTTTTAAAAATTACTTTGTTTTGCTCATTTAATAAAGGTACAACCGAAAATTTTGTACCATATTGATTTACAAAACTAATTTTTATAGGATCATAATTGATTCTTTTTTTTATATAAATAATACTATTTTTTTTTAAATAACCATTTTGATACAATAAACTTTGATCAGAAAAAGTATTATCTTGATAGGTCCCACTATGGACCATAAAATCAGTAATATAATTATTAAATGTAATTTTTATATATTTATCACTATCTTCAATATCAATAATGTCACTTTCTTCTTTATCATCAATATTATCTACAATTTCAAATTTATAAAATTTTTCATCTTCATATAAAACAAATAATTGATCTAAATATTTTTTTAAGTTTTCAACTTTTTTACCACTACTATAGTATGTATTATTATCAGTCTTTAATTTTAAATAGTTATTATCGTTTGAAAAAGTTACCATATAAGCTTTATCTTTAAGTTTAATTATTAATTCTTTATTATATTCAACATTTTGTTTACGTTTTGATAAATCAAGTTCATTAAATAAATTTGTTATTTCTTCATAGTTATGAGGACTTACTGTTAAATTGTTATATGTAATCTCTAAAATATTATTTTCTTTAATTGTCGTATCTTTATAAGTACAACTACAGCATAGAATAATTAATAATAATATAATAATTTTTTTCATATGTCACCTCGGATATAATAGCTTCTATTATTAATATTAAAAATAATAGAAAAATTATGCAAAAAAAAGATAATTAATATCTTTTTG
>CALVVE010000109.1 GCA_944363775.1 uncultured Bacilli bacterium
TATGGTTTACTTAGAGCTGTTGAAGAAGATCACACAGCTAGTGCTACTAAACATAGAGAATATACTATTACAGATGGTGTTGTTGAACCTAATATTGAATTTAGTGGTGATTTAACAGGTAGTAATGGTAGTATTAGATATGATGATAATGAAAAAACAACAATAGAAATTAATAATGGTAAGTATTGTGCTAGTAAAGCACCAGAAAAAAAACAAGTAACTGTTGTAAAGTGTCCATAGAAATATTTTATATATTTCTTTTTTTTGAATTTTATTGTATAATTAATAAAGATAATCAATTAAGAGATTTGTTTGAATATTATAAAATAGAGGTGAGCTATGAAAGTTGTTATTAGTGCAGGTGGTACAGGTGGACATATATATCCAGCTTTAGCTATTATAAATAAAATTAAAGAGAAAGAACCTAATAGTAAGTTTTTATATATAGGAACTCATAATCGTATGGAAAAAGATATTATACCTAAATATGGTATTCCATATGAAAGTATTGAAATATATGGTTTTAATCGTAAAAAATTATATAAAAACTTTGGTGTAGCTTCAAAACTTTTAAAAAGTTATAAGAAGTGTAAAAAATTAATTAAAGAATTTGATCCTGATGTTGTAATTGGCGTTGGTGGTTATGTAACTTTTCCAGTTATATATGCAGCCAATAAATTAGGTTATCCTACATTTATTCATGAACAAAATAGTGTTGCTGGTAAAAGTAATTTAATTTTAAGTTCAAAAGTAACTAAAATTGGTGTTTCTTTACCAGCTAGTATTAATGATTTTCCTAAAGATAAAGTTGTATTTACAGGAAATCCTTGTGGTGAAGATGCAATAAAAAAACAAGCTGTATCTAAAGTTAGTTATGGTTTAACAGAAAATAAAAAATTAGTTTTAATTGTAATGGGATCTTTAGGTTCTTCTAAAGTAAATGAATATTTAGTAAAAGTAATGAATTTATTTAATGGAAAAGATTATGAAGTTATGTTTGTAACTGGTAAAGATTATTATGAAGAAGTTAAAAATAAAAAGTTTCCAAGTAATGTTTTTGTAAAACCTTATATTGAAGGTTTAACTGGTTTAATGAAGAAAACTGATTTGATGGTATCACGTGCTGGGGCTTCTACATTAAGTGAAATAATTGCTTTAAAAGTTCCTTCTATTTTAATACCAAGTCCATATGTAACTAATAATCATCAATATAAAAATGCTTTAGATTTAATTAATCGTAAAGCTTGTGTATTATTAGAAGAAAAAGATTTAAAGGGAGATATTTTAGTTAGAAAAATAGATGAAGTATTAAGTGATAAAAATAAAATTAGTGAAATGAAAAAGGGGCTTGAAACTTTATATATAAAAGATAGTGCAGAAAAAATCTATCAAATTATAAAAGAAATTTCAGGTGAAAAAAATGGAAATAATTGAAAAAATAAAAAAACTTGATTGTGGTGATATTGTAGAGAATGCTGATTTAAGAAAGTATACTACTTATAAAGTAGGGGGTCATGCATGGGCTATTGTTTCACCATATACAATTAAGGATCTACAAACTTTACTTACTTTATTAATTAAAGAAAAAGTAAAATATAAAATAATTGGAAATGGTTCTAATTTAATATTTAGTGATAAAATTTATGAAGGTATTTTAATTAGATTAGATAATTTTGATAATTTAACAATAAGAGATAATGTAATTAGAGTAGGTGCTGGGTATCCATTAATGAAATTAGCTTTAAAAACAGCACGTTTAGGTTTAACTGGTTTAGAATTCGCATCTGGTATTCCTGGTAGTGTAGGTGGCGCTATATTTATGAATGCTGGTGCTTATAAAAGTGATATGGGGTATGTTGTAAGAAGTATTCGTGTTTTAACTCCAGACTTAGATGTTAAAACAATGTATAATTATGAACTTGATTTTCACTATCGTACTTCTTTTTTACAAAAATTCCCTGGTTTTATTTGTTTAGATGCAACTATAGAACTTAGACATGGTGATGTAGAAGAAATCACTAAATTAATTAATGAACGTAAAATGCGAAGATTAGAAACACAACCATTAGAATACCCATCAGCTGGTTCTGTATTTAGAAATCCAGAAAATAATTTTGCTGGTGCGCTAATTGAAGAAATTGGCTATAAAGGAAAACATATAGGTGATGCTTATGTTAGTGAAAAACATGCAAACTTTATAGTAAATAAAGGTAATGCTAGTGGTGATGATGTAAAAAAATTAATATTAGAAATAAAAGATAAAATAAAAAAGGAAAAAGGCATAGAATTAAAAGTTGAACAAGAATTTGTAGATTAGGGTGATACTATGAAGAAAAAGAAAAAAAATAGTAAAAAAAGAACTAAGGTTAAGAAAAAAAGATTAAAAATTCGTTATGATCGAATCGTTATATGCTTAATTTTATTTCTTTTAGTTGGTTATATTTGTTATTTTATATTAAATAAATCAATTACTAATATTTATATTTATAATAATGAAGTTTTAAAAGATCAATATATAATTGATGAAGCCGGGCTTAGAGATTATCCTTCTACATTAACTTTTAGTACAACTAGTATAAAAAATAAGTTAGAAGAAGATCCTCTAATAAAAAAAGCTACAATTAAAAGATTATTATTTAGAGGAATATCTATAACTATAGAAGAAAATAAACCATTATTTTTCTATCAAACAGAAAATAAAACTGTTTTAGAAAATAATGAAATGGTTCAAGAAAAATTTGATGTTCCTGTATTAATTAATTTTGTTCCTGATAAAATTTATAAGCAATTAGTTAGTAATATGGCTGAAATCAATGATGATGTATTTAAAAGAATTTCAACTATTAAATATGATCCAAATGATGTAGATTCAGGAAGATTTTTACTTTCAATGAATGATGGTAATTATGTATATTTATCTATTAATAAATT
>CALVVE010000110.1 GCA_944363775.1 uncultured Bacilli bacterium
TTGGCGTGGGATAAATTCCTTTTTTAACTTTCTATTAAATTTTTTATAAAACTATTGACATTTAATAGTTAGTCACCTATATAAATTATACTAAAAAAAATTACTAATTAAAACTAAATTAGTAATATCTTTAAAATTAATTATTTAAAATTTTCTTTAATTCTTTAATATCTTTTTCTAAAACTTTAAATCCATCATTAATAACCATTTCATCTGTTAAATCAACATTTAACATTTTTAATAAATCTAATGAATATTTACTACTTCCCGATTTTAGGAACTTCAAGTATTCTTGGACTGATAAAGTTTTCTTATCAACTAATAATTCTACTACTACACTTGCCATGATTAGACCTGTCGCATATTTATATGGATAATAACTCCAACGATACAAATGACCTAAACGCATCCATTCATTGCTCGATATTTCATCATAAATTATATTTTCCCCATAATATTTTTTTATAATATTATTATAAGTTTGTGATAATAAAGAATTAGTTAAAGATTCTTTTTCTTTTAATAAATATAATTCATTTTCAAATTCAGTATACATTGTTTGTTTATATACTGTAACAAAATAATTTTCTATTTCTTTACTTAAATAAAATATTTTTTCTTCTTTACTAGTCGCATTATTATATAAATATCTATTTAATAATATTTCATTAATTAAAGAAGCTGTTTCACCTACAAATATTGTACTATCTTCATAAACAAAAGGTTGTTCTTGCATTGAAAAATAGTAATTAACAATATGTCCTAATTCATGAATCATATTTTTTAAATCATTATAAGAACATCTATAATTCATAAATGAATATGTATGCCATGAGAATGTTATAGATTGATGTTTATTAGGATCTAACTCGGCATCAAAATGATTTTCTAATAAAATATTAACAACTTTAAGATATTCTTCACCAAGTGGTTCTAAAGCTTTATTAATAATTTCTTTAGCTTCATCAAGAGAATATTTTTTCTTCATGTTAAAATCCATTGGTACACCAAAATCATATAAATGAGGCTCTTGAATATTTAATAAATTAGCTTTTAATTTTAAATACTCCCAAATCAATGGTAAATTATTATTTACTGCACCAATTAAACTTTCAACTATTTTAGAATCAATATTTTCTTCAAACAATACTTTTTCTAAAACATTATCATATTTTTCTAACTTAGCATTTTTAATACGTAAGTCATATATATAATCTAAAATTTCAGAATAGTCTTGTGCTTTATCCTTAAAAGCTTCATTCACACTAAAATAAGCTTGCTTACGTGTTTCTCTATTTCTTGAAGATATATATTTACTATAATTAGAATTATTAACTTCTTCTAGCTTACCATCAATTAAAATATCTCCATATTTCATATCACGTACTAAGCCATTATATTGTGTTAAACTTTCATTAATTTTTTTATTATTTTCACTAATTACTACATTAACATCATCATTTTGAATATGTTCTTTCATTCTAAATAAATTATTTAAATATAAACTATAAATATCTAAATTTTTATTTTGCTCTATATATTTATTAATCGTATCTTTTCCTAAGTTAATAATTTTATTATCAATAAATTTCAATTTAGTATTAATATCACTTGTAAAGTTTTCAGCATCTTTTTTTAATTTGATACAGTCTTCACTTGATATATTTTTGTAATAATTTAAAGAACCATAAATTAATATATTATTTGTATGTTCTTTTATAATAAATTCTAAATTTAATAAGATTTCTAAATTATCACTATCTAATTCTATATCTTTATATTTTTTTATATCTTCATATAATTTATTAACTTTATCCATTTCAAAATAAAATTCTTCATTATTTTTAAAAAGTTCACTTAAATCCCATTTCATATAAATCACCTTCACTTAATAAATTTTATTACATATATCATTCATAATATTTATTGTAATATCTCTTCTATTTTGTCTATCTAGAGTTGTATTATGCATCACATTACACATTATAACAACAATTATTTTTTTATCAAAATCAATTATAAATGATGGGCCTGTATATCCACTAAAAGTAATAGTATTTTTACTACAAATATTTGGTATATCATTTATAGCTAAAATGTCATTAAAATAACGTGTACCCATAAAATTATAGGTTCTTAATACTTTTAAATTTGAATCTTTTTTTATTGATTCATCATACATTTTATTAATTTCAGATTCATCAGGAATAATTTCTTTTAACCTATCATAATTCATTTTATTACGATCATCATGTTTTAACATTAATGAAATAGTATCTGGTTTTAATAAAGTATTATCTAAAAATGATTTTAAAAATATTAAAAGTTCTTTTCCAGTTGTAAAAATTGAAGCATGTCCAGTAATAATTCCTAAACTTTTAGCAACACGACCTTTAGTATCATGAATAGTACCTGGTGTAATATAATCAATTATTTTTCCATTTAATGTTTCATAATTATTAGAAGCAATATTATCACCACTAGGATTAACTGTTGTTTTAACAAGACCTAATTTTTTAAATATTTTTTCTTGTAATAAACTTTCATAATCTAAATTATATACTCTTTCCAATATAGTTGAGAGAATAATATAATGAACATCAACATATGTAGGAATTTTATCTTTAACAAACGATGAGAATAATATTTTATAAAATTCTTCTTGCGTTTTGGCATCACCTAAATAACCATCTGTCCATATTTCTTGATTATGACTTAATAAATCAATTATTTTAACATCTTTTAAATTAGTAAAACGATTATCAATATTATAAACAAAATCATTAATATTTAATTTATTTTCTTCATAAGCAATATAAACTAATGTTGCTGTAAAAACTTTAGTAAG
>CALVVE010000111.1 GCA_944363775.1 uncultured Bacilli bacterium
GCTTCATTATTAACAGACACTGCTCTCCAAAGTTTACCACTATACCAAATATAGTTATTTGGATCAGTTCCTGTTATAAAAGTATCTGTTCCATCATCATAGGTATCTCCATTTTCTCCCTGATCCGCCAATACAATCTCTGCTACAGTAGGATCTTGTGTCTCCTCAAATAAATGCCCATTACTAGGTAAACTTAAATCATTATAATCTAGTCCTACCTCTACTCCTAATGTAACTGCTACTTCACTATCTGAATTATTTGTAACTCTTATCTTATATGTATTACTAGAGCCACTTGCCTCTGCTTTCTCTAAATTAATTCCTGTGGCAGCTGGAGGAGTATTTAATCCATCACCTGTTTTATATCCTGCTTCTACTCCACTAGGTAAATTACCTTCATAATAGAAATTAAACCTTGCTGTTCTATTATTAGGATTACTTAAAGTAATTGTAAACTCTTTAGTCTCTCCTGATGGTACTGTTAACTTATTTCCTTCTGTACCATCTACAGTAAGTTTATAAGTTAAGTTCCCAGTTACAATACTAATAGCATTACTCTTTTCCTTACTTACTGTAAACATAGCATAAGAAAAGAAACCTCCTACTAATAATAAACAGATAATACCTACTCCTAAGATATAAAACTTAGATATATCTGCTTTCATAAATTGTTTTATCTTATATTTCATAGACTCACCTTACCTTATATAAAAATAATAACACAAATTGTGTTATTATTAAAGAATTTTTAATCAAAATAGTCAATAACATCGCTTTCTTTACACATTCTCAATACCTTCTTTTAAAATATTCAGATGTGCTAGTAAATCTTCTATAAATAAAATAATTAATTTCCTTCTACATTACCTTTCTCACCATTTTTAAATTCATTAAGTTCTTCAATCGATAATTCTTTTATCTCATAATCTTTAGCATTAATTAATTCTTCTTCTTGGAACTCTATAACAACACTCGTACTATCAGATGGGTTCATATTCTCATATCGATAAATATAAGTTAAATCTTGATTATTATCAAATACAAGTTTAAGGTAATTACCATCAACAGGAACCTGACTAGTATTTTGTAATGTAAATTTTATTTCACCTTGCCCTTTATTATAAATAATCTCCATAGAGTTAACACACAAATTATTTAAACAATGAGAATTTTGAAGATTGTTACTGGTATTAGTTAATACTTGTGAAACCTCTTTGTTAGCAGATTTATTGGTATTTTGAATTGTAATAAATATACACCCAAAAACAATTAATATTAAAGCAAGAACTACAATTATTATAATTACTTTTTTCTTCAAATCAATCACCTCCTCTAAAAACTAAATACTGAATTTTCTTTATAAGAACAATTGCCTGCATAATCACATATCTTAAAATTAGTTCTAATGCCATAACCCCTAACGCAACTTGTAAGAACACCAGCTTCAACAACCCGTGTCGTTCCAAAAGGAACAGAAACCATCTCAGCATCTTGAAAATAATAATTATATTTAGAACCAAAAATTCTACTTGGATAATGAGAATATTGATTACCTTTACCACATGTCGCACCACAACTAGAACTAGTATGCCCTGTATAGCAATACTCCCAAAGTGATGATGAACCATTCACACCTGACACATTATCTCTAACATTCCAACCGAAATATGAGTATCCATTTGAATTATTATACTTTGAAGAACTAACATAGATTGGCGCTGTTTTGTCAATATATTTATTTACAGAACAACTTCTAGTATTACCTATATTATCTTTAATAGATATTGTATCAGTAGCACCTTCTGTACTAAATGTATTAGAAAAACTTGATGAAGTACAACCACTTCCTGAATCACTACAAGTAATACTAATAGTTCTATTTTTGTTAGTCCAAGTTGTACTTTGACCAGTTATACTTCCACATGATGGAGCAGTTTTATCTATTTTTATTGTTTGATCTGCTGGACAAACTGTACTATTACCAGCATTATCATATACAGTACCAGGAGATGCAGTAGTTGTATTAGTATCACTACTAAAGGTCTTAGTTACATTATCAGTACAACCACTTCCTGAATCGCTACAAGTACCCGTAATAGTTAAAGGCCCACTTTGCCAACTATCAGAACCTCCACTACTAACACAACTTGGAGCAGTTTTATCTATATAATATTCATCAGAAATTGTTGTACAAGAATTACCATACTGATCATATGTAACTAATTTAACTTGATTTACTCCATCACTAGATAATATAACATTTCCAACTGAATCATCAATATACGATTTTGATAATTGAAATTCACCATCATTAACTTTAGTATAAAGCTCCCATCTATATGTTTCTGAAGGAATAGAAACATTTATTATAATATCTTTATTTGTCCAAGTTTTAGGCTTAACACTACTGTCAAAATTTATAGTATTACAATTAATACCTTTATAAATAGAATATTTTCCTGAATTTCTAGTAGAAGTATTACCACTACTATCAATAGCGTATCCAGTTATTCTATATAAACCTAATTCTGTTAAATTTATTGTAACATCACTATTATAAGTTTGATAACCGCTATCCTGGTATTCTTCTCCATCTTTTGTAATTACATACCTATAACTCTGTACTTCCTCATTATCAGTAATTTTCATAGTAACAGTAATAGGATCTTCAGATACTTTTTTATTGGGATCAAAAGAAATTGTTGGTCTAACTTTATCTTCAACAGTTTTATAGTTTCCACATTCTAATATTTCATAATATTGAAAATCCCTATCAGTTATTTTCTGAGCAGTTACACCACTATTTTTTTCATCACAAACATTTTCATCT
>CALVVE010000112.1 GCA_944363775.1 uncultured Bacilli bacterium
TTCCTGCAGCTATTGCTGGATTACTATTTGAAGATATAATTGAAAATGCAATTCGTAGTAATTATATTGTAATTGCTTGTGCTTTAATTTTAATGGGTGTAATAATTTATTTTGTTGATAAAAAATCTAAGCAAACAGAAGATTTAGAATCAATGAATTTAAAACAAGCATTTTTAGTAGGATGTGCTCAAGTATTTGCTTTAATACCAGGTTTTTCACGTAGTGGAACAACTATTACGGCAGCCCGTGCGTTTAAATTAAATCGTGAAGATGCGGCTAAATTCTCATTCTTTTTATCCGCACCAGTTGTATGTGGAGCAGTTATTTTACAACTTTTAGATAGTACAACTATTACACTAATCACAGCTAATTTAACAATCTTTTTAATAGGAATTTTAACAGCTTTCCTATCTGGAATATTCTGTATATCATTCCTATTAAAATACTTAAAGAAACATGACTTTAAAATATTTATGTGGTATAGAATTATATTAGGTATAATAGTAATACTAATGACTTTATGATGATTTTAAAAAAATCATCTTTTTTTTGCAGGAAAATAAAAAGTTTTAGCGTATATAATTAATGAGGGGGTATCTATGGAAGAAGAAAAGATTAAAAAAATTATTACGCTAATATTTATAATTATATTTTTAGGAACTAGTGTTTATTTTATAACTTATACACCAAGTAATAATACTAAAGAAGTAAAAAATAATGAAATATTAAAGAATAGTGAAAGTAAAACTAAAGACCTTAAAGAAGAAACAATTGTTGTTGATATTAAGGGTGAAGTTAATAATCCCGGTATTTATGAAGTTCCAAGTAACACAAGAATTATGGATGTAATAAATGCCGCTGGGGGACTAACTACGTTTGCTGATACAACTAATATTAACTTAAGTAAAATCGTTGAAGATGAAATGGTAATAATAATTGAAAGTGTAAATGAAGAAAGTAATAATTATTCTATTAATAATGATGGTGCAATTAACCCGAGTGATGCTTTAGGTAGTAGTAGTGATAAACCAAGTAACTCATTAATTTCTTTAAATAGAGCAAGTAAAGAAGAACTTATGACATTAAGTGGAATTGGAGAAACTAAAGCTGAAGCTATAATTGAATATCGTAATAAAACAGGGGGATTTAAAAAAATTGAAGAATTAATGGAAGTAAGTGGAATTGGTGAAGCAACTTTTAATAAAATTAAGGATAATATTACAATCTAACTACTTTATTGCTGTAATTCTATTATTTACTATTATCTTTTGTTTTATTAAAATTAATAGTCCAATTAAAAGTCATTATAGTAGTAAAACAAATAGTATTACGGGAATTGTTACTAATATTAAAACTTATGATGATTATTCGATGATTACTGTTAAAGATAAAGAAAATATTTTAGTTTACATTGATGGACAAGTTAACTTTAAATTAGGTATTACTATTAAAGTATTTGGAACTTTAGAAACATTTGAAGATAATAGAATATTTAATTTATATAATTATAAAAATTATTATTTAAGTAAAAAAATAATTTGGAAGATGAATGCTGATAGTTATAAAGTTATATCTTATAATACTTCAATTTACTATAAAATTAAAAATAATATAATAAATTATATTAATTCTAAACAAAATAGTAAATATTATTTAGCTTTTATCTTAGGTGATCAAAGTAAGTTTAGTAATGAACTAAAAGATGCCATAAGTAATATTGGTATAAGTCATATCTTCGCATTATCTGGTATGCATCTTGGTTTATTTACTACTTTTATATTAATGATTTTAAAGAGGATAAATTTTAAACATTATACACAAATATATATTTTAATAATTATTTTATTTTTCTATGTAATCTTTACTAGTTTAAGTGTTTCTATTATAAGAGCTTATCTATTTTTATTAATATTTAATTTAAATAAAATATTTGATTTAAAATTTAGTAAATTAAAATTATATTTTTATATTTTAATAGGCGTTTTATTATATAATCCTTGGTACATATATAATTTAGGCTTTTTATATAGTTTTTTAATATGTTTTTATTTATTAAAATATAAAGATCTTATTAATTCTAAAAATAAATTTAGTTCTATTTTTAAAATTAGTATACTTGCTTTCTTTGTTAGTATTCCTGTTAATTTATATTATTTTTTTGAATTAAATTTGCTTTCAGTATTCTTTAATTTAATTTTTGTCCCACTTATTACTTTTATTATTTTTCCATTAATATTAATTAGTTTTATATTACCAATATTTGAACCAATTACTTATTTTTTTACTAATATATTAGAAGAACTAATTTTCTTTTGTAATAATTTTAACTTAAATTTTACTTTTATGAGAATTAATATAATTTTCTATATTTTAATAGAAGTTTTAATTTATTGTAGTTTAGAAGGAATAAAAAGAAGTAATTATTATTATTTATTAATTTTCTTATTTTGTATGTCTTTATATTATTATTATCCTAATTTAGATAATAGAGATATTGTTACTTTTATTGATGTTGGTCAAGGTGATTCAACGTTAATTAAATATAGGAATAATTTAGGTAGTGTTTTAATTGATACAGGTGTTTCTAATAATGGTGTTAGAGTTAATAATGAATTAATCCCGTATTTAAAAAGTTTAGGTATAAAAAAACTTAATTATTTAATATTGACTCATGGGGACTCTGATCACTTAGGTGATGCATTATATTTAGTAAATGAATTTAAAGTTGAAAAAGTTATTTTTAACATTGGAGAGTTTAATGAGAGTGAATTAGAATTGATTAAAGTTTTAAAACAAAAAAATATTTCTTATTATCAAAATATTGAAGA
>CALVVE010000113.1 GCA_944363775.1 uncultured Bacilli bacterium
ACAAGAAGCAATTGAAGGAATAAAAAGAGGAACGTATACAAATATTCAAACAGTAATGATTACCGGAGATAATAAAGAAAATGCACATGCTATTGCTAAAGAAATAAACTTAATAAATAGTAATAAAGATATTATTTTAACGAGTGATGAATTACAAAGAAAAACAGATCAAGAAATAATGAAAATATTACCAAATTTAAAAGTAGTGGCTAGGTCTCTTCCACAAGATAAAAGTCGTTTAGTTCGTATAAGTCAGGAAATGGGACTAGTAGTTGGAATGACCGGGGATGGTGTAAATGATGCCCCAGCTTTAAAAAAAGCCGATGTTGGCTTTGCAATGGGTAGTGGAACTGAAGTATCAAAAGAAGCTAGTGATATTATAATATTAGATGATAATTTTAATTCAATTGCTAAATCAATATTATTTGGAAGAACAATTTTTAAAAGTATTAGAAAATTTATTATATTTCAATTAACAGTTAATGTTTGTGCTGTATCCTTATCTATTATAGGTCCATTTATTGGTGTTGAAACTCCAGTTACAGTTATTCAAATGTTATGGATAAATATGGTAATGGATACCTTTGCTGGACTTGCTTTTGCCTTTGAACCACCACTTCCAGAATATATGAAAGAAAAACCAAAAAAGAAAAACGAACAAATAATAAATAATTATATGAAAGGTGAAATATTTTTTACTGGGTTATATTCTTCTTTATTATGTGTTTTATTCTTAAAAGTTCCTTTTATTAAAAATTTATTTAGATATGATAATAATTATAAATATTTAATGACTGCATTTTTTGCCTTATTTATATTTATGGGAATATTCAATTGTTTTAATGCAAGAACTCATAGATTAAATTTATTTGCTCATTTAAGAAAAAATATAGTTTTTGTACTAATTATACTATTTATTACAATAGTTCAAATAATATTAATTTATTATGGTGGTGATTTATTTAGAACTGCAGGTTTAACTATAAATGAATTTATAATAATGCTTTTAATTGCTTTTTCTGTAGTACCAGTTGATTGGTTAAGAAAAATATTTTTAAGAACAAAAGGAGAAATTGGTGGTGTATAATTTGACAAAATTATTTGGTTGATTTAAAATTAAGATGGAAGTGATACTATGAATAAAATAAAAAATTTAAAAATTAATGAGTTAAAAATAAAAAAACTTACAAAAATGTTATTACCATTAGTTTTAGTTGGTACATTAACTGCTTGTCAACAAAAACAAAATAATAATGGTAATAATTCTAATGGAATAACACAAAGTGAGACAGAAGAAATTCAAAATAATAGTGATGAAGTAGTGACTGATGCAAAAGAAAAAAGTGAAACAACAGTAGTTAATTATTTTAATGATCTAAAAACTGATTTATCTCAAATGACAGATTTTAGTACCGAAGATGCAAAAAATTGGGCTTTTGATAAATTAGAATCAACAGTAAATTTTGTTACTAACAAAGAACCAATAGGTGATATATATTTTAAAGATTTAACAGGAGCTGCTAAAGGAACAGTAGTTGGTACATTAACTTATATGGATGAAAAATTAATGAATTTATGCCCTGATTATAAAGAAAAAGCTGCAGAAGTATTTGATAAATCAAAAGAAGAATTAACAAAATTTAAAGATAGTGTGGAAACTTCTATTGAAGAACAAATTGGTAAAGATAAATACAATCAAATTAAGGATAATATAAAAACTGAATTTGATAATTTAAAAGAAAAAGTTAAAGACGGTTATACGAAAACAAAAGAAAAAATTAAAGATTGGTATAATGATAATACAAAATAATTAATACATATAATGTCAATAAAATTTGATATTATATGTTTTTTTGTCAATTATTATGTGCTATATGTTAAAAAATTTGGAAAAATTTGGTAATAATCATTGCATTTTGCAAACTGCTATGTTATTATTATAATGTATTTAAAATTAAAGGTGGTAAAAATATGATAAATTTTATAGTTTGTGATGACAATACTAGTATTTTAAAAAGTGTTAGTGAAGTTATTAGTAAAACAATGATGAAAAATAAACAATCTTATTTAATACATTCATTTACTGAATATGATGCTGGTTTCATTAATAAAATGAATGAAAAATTATCTAATAAAATTTATATTTTAGATATTGAAACAAAACATTCATCCGGAATAGATGTTGCAAGAAAAATTAGACAAAAAGACATAAACAGTATAATTATTTTTCTTACTTCACATGATGAACTAGGTTCTTTATTATTAAAAGAAGAAATAATGTTTTTAACTTTTATAAATAAATTTGATGATTATAAAAATAGGTTGGAGTCAGCAATAAAAAAAGGAATAAGAATTATGGGTGAAACAAAAATTTTACATTTTGAGTATCATGGTTCTGTTTTTAATATTCCTGAAAAAGATATTTTGTATGTTACAAGAGATAATGTTGAAAGAAAAGTAATTATTAAGACAGATGTAACTGAGTTTAAGTTATCTAAAACTTTAGCTGAAATGTTAGAATTATTAAGTGATTGTTTTGTTGTATCACATCGTTCTTGTATAGTTAATTTAACTAGAATTAATGTAGTTGATAAAAGAAATAAAATAATAACTTTTGATAATGGAGATACTTTAGATATGGTTTCAAAAACACATATAAATGAGGTAATGTAATGAATATGCAAAATATTAATTTAATAGAGTCTTACATTGCTTCACTTATAACAGCTGTTGCAGAAATTTATATTTGGAATAAACTTTTAAAAAATAAAATTAAATTTTTTAATATAAAGACAATTTTATTAATTTTAGTTTTAGGAATAGT
>CALVVE010000114.1 GCA_944363775.1 uncultured Bacilli bacterium
CCAATTGCACTTAACATTTTCTTAACTTGATGGTTACGTCCATCATGAATAGTTAAATAAATCATACAAGTATTATTCTTCTTATCAACTTTTTTCATTTTAACTCTACTAGCACGAACTTTAACATTATCAACTACAACACCCTTTAATAATAATTTTAAATTTTTAGATTCAGGAATTCCCTTAACCTTAGCAACATAACATTTATCAATTTTATTTCTAGGATGCATTAAACCATTCGCAAGTTCACCATCATTAGTAAGTATTAATACACCAGTAGTATCATAATCAAGTCTTCCAACTGGATAAATACGAGTATTAGTTTCAATTAAGTCAACAACTGTTTTTCTATTTTTATCATCACTAACAGTTGTAACAACACCACGTGGTTTATATAAAAGATAATATTCTTTATTTTCACGACTAATTTTATTTCCTTCAACTTCAATTTCATCTTTAGAACTTACTTTTAATCCCATTTCACTTACAATATTACCATTAACTGTAACTAAACCTTTTTTTATTAATTCTTCTGCTTTTCTTCTAGAACAATAACCACTACTTGCAATATATTTTTGTAAACGTTCCATAAAATCACCACCAACATTATACAAAAAAAGTATTTCTTTTTCAACCAAAAAAATACAAATTATTTCTAACTTGTATTATCAAAAAAACATTTGAGTTATAAATATACTACCAATAATACCCGCTAAATCAGCTCCAAGTCCGGCTATTAAAGAATATCTAATTTTCTTTATACCAACACTTCCATAATAAAGTGTTAATATATAAAAAGTTGTATCTGTTGAGCCTTGCATTACTGAAGCAAGTCTACCAATAAAACTATCTGGTCCCTTCTCTTTTAATAATGAAGAAAGTATAGCAAGAGCACTACTTCCTGATATTGGTCTAATAAAAGCCATAGGAAGTACTTCAAGTGGTAAACTAAGTAATTTTAATAATGGATCTAAATATTCAAAAACAAAATTTACAAAACCACTTTTTAAAAATATATTTACACCAAGTATCATTGCTAACATTGTTGGAAACATTGTTAAAATAAAGTCAAAGCTTTCTTTTGCACCCTCTAAAAAAACATCATAAATATCAACTTTTTTATATATACCATAACTAACAATAATTAAAACTAATACTGGTAAAATTATTCTTGATATATTAACCATGTTTACTCCTATAATATAATATTCTATCTAAAGTTAATCCTACTGTAGTTGATATTAAGGTTGCAAGAATACATGGTAGTATTACTTCTGTTGGATTTGTACTTCCATACAACATTCTCATAGAAATAATAGTTGTTGGTATTAAAGTAAGTCCACTAGTATTTAAAACTAAGAATGTAATCATAGAACGACTTGCTTCTTTTTTATTATGATTTAATTCTTGAAGTGATTCCATAGCTTTTAAACCAAAAGGAGTTGCAGCATTACCAAGTCCAAAAACATTAGCAATTATATTACTTGATATATATCCTAATGCTGGATGATCTTTAGGAATTTCTGGAAATATTATTCTTAAAAATGGAGATAATTTATTTGAAACAATTTGTAATAAACCTGAAGCGGTTGCGATTTTCATTATTCCTAACCATAAAGCTACAACTGGAAAAAGTTGGAATACTAATTCTAAAGTATTTTTACAACTATTTAATATTTCTTCATTAATTATATCTATTTTTCCATTAAAGAATGCAAATGCAATTCCTACTACTATAAAGAACCCCCATATTTTATTTACCATAAATTAAACCAACCTTTTTTTTCTTTCTTTTCTTCTTTTTTTTCTTTAATAAAAATATTTTTCCTTAATACTTCTTCATCATCTAAATATAATATTACATTCCCTACTATATTATTTTTATTATTATATTTTTTTTGTAAAGAATATTTTATTTTTAATGATTTTTCTTCATTTTTAGTAATAGGATATCTAATATCATTCTTTATATATAAATCATAGTTTTTATAATATTTTTCATCTTTTATATCTAAATTTCCTTTTTTTAATATTAGTTTATTTTCATAATTTTCAAAACCATATTCAAAAAGATTAACATGATCTGTAAAATCATTACCATCATTTAAAGTAACAACAACTAAATTTAAATTATTTTTTGTAGCTGTTGTAACTAAAGTTCTTTTGGCAATTTGGGTATACCCAGTTTTACCACCAGTTGTATATTCATAATTATTTAAAAGTTTATGTTTATTATGCCATACATAAGTATTTTTATTTGTTTTAACAGTATGTGTTTTAGTTCCTACTATTTTACTATACTCTTCATTATTCATCGCATAACTAGTAAGTAACGCCATATCATAAGCACATGAATAATTTCCTTTATCTTCGTCTAAGCCACTAGGATTATTAAATGTCGTATGTTTCATACCAATTTCGGCAGCTTTATTATTCATTTCTTTTACAAACTCTTCAACACTCCCTGATACAAAAGTAGCAATAGCAACCGCAGCATCATTACCACTTCTAAGCATTAAACCATATACTAAATCTCTTAATTTAATTTTTTCACCAACTTTTATATATATTCCAGAACCATATGCCTTTAATATTTCATCACCAACCGTAACTGTTTTATCTAATTTACCACTTTCAACAGCTAGTATTCCTGTCATTATTTTTGATATAGAAGCAATACTTCGTACATTATGAATATCTTCTGAATATAAAATTCTTCCACTATCTTGATCCATTAATATAGCTGAAGTAGCACTTGTACTAATTACTTTTACTTGAATAATTGTTAACACAAATAATAACATAAAAAAT
>CALVVE010000115.1 GCA_944363775.1 uncultured Bacilli bacterium
AACCATTTTTGTAAGTTTTTTATTTTCTTTTCATATTTTGTTATATATTTTTGATTATTATATTTTTTTCCATAACTTGTTATTACTAAATCTTTTACTCCAAGATCTATTCCTACTATTGTTCTTGGAGTTATTTTTTTATCTTCTATTTCTTGTTCATATAATACTGACACATAATATCTATTTATCTCTCTACTTACTGTTGCATTTATTATTCTTCCTTTTATTTCTTTGGTTTTACGATATCCTTTTATTTTAATTTCTTTCAACTTTGGTAAAGTTATTATTTTATTTTTCATATCCAGCTTAATATTTTCATATAACTTACCATTATAAGTTCTTTTTATATAATTAGTTCTATAACTATTCTTTTTATCTTTATTTTTATATTTTGGATAATTTTTTGTACGATAAAAATTTTTGAAGGAATCTTCTAAATCAAATATTGTTGTAGTAAGTGCCATACTATCTACTTCTGATAACCATGGATATGTTTGTTTTAACAGTGGTAATTCTTTTAAACAATCATTTTTTGTTTTTGTAATTTTATTTTCTTTATACAAAGTTTCTTTTTCGTATAACATTGTATTATAAACAAATCTAGCACATCCTAAAGTTTTATTTATTAATTCTTGTTGATCTATATTTGGATATAATCTAAATTTATATGCTTTATATATTTTCATAATATCACCACCATAAGTTCATGTTATCACACGAACATACGTATGTCAATACGCTTTGCAAAGAACTTTCCTAATATATAAAAAAAACTTAATAATTTTTTTATTTTAATATATTTTGTTTAATATTTTCTCTCTCACTAACTAACTGATTTGATAAATCAGCAACTGTCATATTTAAATTTAAATTTTTATTAAGTTGTTCTACTAGAGATGATAATACTGAATAATTATAAATCTCATCGGTATTTAATATTTTTAAAGTTAATTTATTTTCATTATTTAAATAATAAATAACTGTATAATATTGATTTTTGTTATTATTACCTAATAATGCAATGTGAAATATATTATAAGAATTAGATAATTCATCAATATTACTAAAATTATATTCTAATTTTATAATACCCATATTATTTTTTATACCATAATTTTTTAAACTTATTTTATCATTAAATGTATAATTTAAAGAATTATAATTTTCATTACCTATTTGTTCTAAATTAGCAATATTATTATCAACAATACCAAAATATATTTCTTTAAAATTACCTGAATGTCTTTCACGATCTAAAGTAATAATAATAGAATTATTATTATTTACTAATTCATAACTTAACTCATAATCAACATCAGCACTACTTAGTTTACTAATTAAACCTTTTTGGTAAAAAATAAAACCAATAATAGCAATTATAATAGTTACTATACAAAAAATAATTCTTCTTCTTCTTTTCTTTCTCATAAAATACCCCTATACTTCTTTTAACAATTATAACATTTAATTAAAATTCATACAATATAAAAAGTATCCAAATGGATACTTTGTGTATATTAACGTTTTGAGAATTGTGGTGCACGACGAGCTGCTTTTAAACCTGGTTTCTTACGTTCTTTGCTACGTGAATCACGAGTAACAAAACCAGCTTTCTTTAAAATTGAACGGAAGCATCCTTCGTTACCTTCGTTTGCTTTATCATATTCAATTAAAGCTCTAGTAATTCCTAAGCGAATTGCACCAGTTTGACCAGTGAATCCTCCACCATTTACTTTTGCATCAATGTCAAATGTTTCTTCTGTACTAGTTGCAACTAATGGTTGCATTAAATCCATTACATTAGTTTCATAAGGAAAGAAATCTCTAACATCAACACCATTAACTGTAATTTTACCTTTTCCAGGAACCATTGTTACACGAGCAATAGAAGATTTTCTTCTACCTGTTCCAGTATATTTTTTAGTTTCTGCCATGTTCTTCCTCCTTATTTAATTTTTAACTCAACTGGTTGTTGAGCTGTATGTGGATGATTTTCTCCAGCATACACAAATAACTTTCTATACATTTGACGTCCTAATCTTCCTTTTGGAAGCATTCCTTTGATTGCTCTTTCAATCATTTCTTCTGGATATTTTTCTTTCATTGTACGAGCTGTTCTTTCACGAAGCCCTCCAGTATATCCACTGTGATTATAATAAATTTTGTCATCTAACTTATTACCAGTTAAATTTACTTTACTAGCATTTACTACGATAACATAATCACCACAATCAATATGAGGTGTATATGTTGGTTTATGTTTTCCACGTAAAACACTAGCCACTTGAGTTGCTAAACGTCCTAAAGTAAGTCCTTCTGCATCAACAACATACCAATTACGTTTAACATCTTCTTTTTTTTGCATGTATGTGTTTCTCATATTCTTTTCCTTTCCTTTTTTTATAGTTTGTTATATTTAACTTATTTACTTTCCCAGGGCAAATAAATCAAATATAGAAAATGTACCAATATAAATTGTACTAAAAAAGCACATAAAAGTCAATACTATTATATGCTTTTTATAAATTTACGTAGATTTTTATTTGAAATTCCGTTTTATGGCAAAAAGCTGAAATAAGTCTGATAGTAGTATAATATACATGTTTC
>CALVVE010000116.1 GCA_944363775.1 uncultured Bacilli bacterium
AAAAAAATCAACGTTACTTTATGTTTTAACTAATATTTTAAAATTACTACATCCATTTATGCCATACGTAACAGAAGAAATATATTTAAAATTACCAGTACATGAAAAATCAATTGTTATATCATCATTCCCAACATATGATGAAAAGCAAGTGTTTGAAAACATTAATGAATTAGATACTTGTATTGAAATAATTAAGAAAGTTAGAAAAACACGTTTAGAAAATAATATTGATAAAAACTTTAAATTTGTTTACAATCATAAATTAATTAGTGATAATAAAGTGTTAATTCAAAAGATGTTAAAAATTAGTGATGAAAATATGATTTGTGAAAGTAATTATGAATCAGATTTAAATTCTATTTCACTAGTTGTTGGTGATATTGAATTTACAATTTTATATGATGGTAGTAAAAATGCTCATGAGCAATTAGAACAATTAAATAAAGAAAAAGAACGTTTAGAAAGTTCTATTGCTAGACGAGAAAAATTATTAAGTAATGAAAATTACGTTTCTAAAGCTCCTGCTAATATAGTAGATGCTGAAAGAAAAAATTTAGAAAAAGAAAAAAATGAATTAGCTTTAATAATGCAAAAATTAATTTGATTTAAAAAAGATTATTTGATATAATCTTTTTATGGGGCTGTCAAGGTTTCGACAGTAATGTTTTGGTATTAATGGCAAGTCGGAGGTACACGTCACGTACAAACAGAAAAATAACTGGAAAAAATAAATTAAGTAACGTATTTGGAGCATTCGCTCCAGTTTATGCCTAATTAGAAATGGCAAGTACGGCTCTTACTATTTATCTCCCATGTAGATAGATAAGGGTTCGATTTAATGGGATATACTTTTACTTAGCTTGGTAGTAAAAGAGAATTTAACAAGCTTACTTATTAATAGGTCGTTCATTACTTTTATTAATAAGGACATGTAATAATGAACTAAACTTGTAGAAGTTAATATTGTGATATTATTGGACAGCAGTTCAATTCTGCTCAGCTCCACCATTGAGTAATTTAATCAAACTTATGTTAGATTTAAATATATATAATCAACTTCAAAAGAAGTTGATTTTTTTGTTAAAATCGTAAATATTTATTTAATTATTAAAAAGAAAAACTATAATTTATAGGGTAATTATGATAAAATGATGTTAGGAGGGTTTTTATTATGAATGAAAAAAATGAACAGACAATTTTGTTTGAAGCTTTAAAATTAACAAATGATGATTATTTAACAGCCAAAAAGGATGAAGATACTATTTATGATAACTTAAATAAAGATATTGCAGAATCAACTAAAAAAATTAAAATAGATTATCAAGAAAAAATAAATAGAGCTAAAGACCAAATTAATTCTACATACCAAGAATTTAAAAAAAATAAAAAATTATTAGAAAGTTATTCTACTTTTGATTCTGAAATTATAGGAAATATAATTGCTCAATTGATTAGTACAATTGAAGGGAAAAAATTTTCTTATCAAACTGTTAATTATAAAACCTATGAACATGAATTTAGTGTACTGTTTGAAACTAATATAAAATTATGTATGATTGTAAATGAAAATATAAAACTAGAAAATTGGGATGATTTAAGCAAAAAGAATAATACTGTTGAAACACTAGTAAATAATGGGGATGCACTTGTATTATCAATAAAAAATTATAGTTACGATTACGATAAAAAAATTAAATTTTACACATTTAATGATGGTACATTAATAAACTTAGTAGATTTTGCTAAATTTCCTTATATAAAAGAATTTATTGATATAGTTATTCAATATAGATATGAAAATAAATTAGAAAATATATCTGAAAAAGAATTATTAAATATGATGAAACAATTTATTTTAAATAAAAAAAATATGAGTAATGAAAAAAATTTAAAAAAATCTAAGGAATTTCTAAGTAAATAATTTATAAAAAATTTATAATAAGATTAATAATTAATCATTTTATAAATGAAAAGAATATTAAGACGCAAATAACTGTAATATAATAAATATTATAATAGTAGAAGATAAAAATCTATATTTTTGAATTGTTTAGTACGATATGCGGATAGTGATAATCCTAGATAACTAATTCAAAATTGTATGAAAAAAAGATATATTATATTTATGACTATGGATAAGTTTAAATAAAGAGAATTTCAAAGGTCACGAATTTGTGACCTTTTAGATTAGAGTCAAAGAAAATAATAACAAAATAGATAATGGAAACAAATGTAATAAAATTAGTAATAATGGTAAAGTTTTAATTAATAGATTATAAAATTTAAGGATTATATCCTGTTTTTTTTGAATCATGATATAATAGAGATGTACTTCTTAAGGAGGCTATTATGTTAGATTTAAATAAATATTTAAAAGTTCATTCTCCTAGTTATGTTATTGAAATTTATAAAGATGGTAAGAATGAAGAGATTACAGTTGGTAACAGGCAAACAAGGCTTACTATAAAAGAGTGTAATTCTGATACATTATATGATATTGCCTCACTTACTAAAGTTTTTACAGCAACATTAGTTTATATTGCTTATGAAGAAAATAAATTAAATATTAATGATTTTGTTTA
>CALVVE010000117.1 GCA_944363775.1 uncultured Bacilli bacterium
TGACGATATCTACTTTATTTTTAGAAATACTAAAGTGTTCTTCTAACTCCTCATAATTTAAATTAGAAGTAAAGAATGTTGGTAATCCTTCTTGCATACGATATTGAACAATGGGGCAAAATACTTCATCACGACTCCATGAAGTTGTAACTTCAGCCCCAATGTCATCAATTAATAATAATGGAACTTTTTTTAAAAAATCTATCTTTTCACCAAAGTTACCATTACTAAAAGAATTCTTAAGTTCACTTAACATATCTGGCCAAAATACAATTGCACTTTTAACTCCTTTCTTAGCAAGTTCATTAAAAGCTGCACTTACTAAATAAGTTTTACCACTACCAAAACTTCCATATAAGTATAAACCTTTTTGTTTAGGATTCTTCTTATAATTTTTAATAAATTCTGTTAAGTATTTAATCACCTCAAATCTATTAACGTCATCCATATAAATATCTTTCATCCGAGCCTTTTTAATCTCTTCTGGCATATTAAATATATAAATATTTTTTAAATATTCATTTTCTTTATCTAACTTAATTTTATAAGAACAAGCTTGATAACAAAAACTTAGTTTATCATTATCTACTTTAGGTAGATAACAATAACCATTTATTTTATTTTTACAACTAAGTAAATTTTTACAATGTTTACAATGACTATATTCTAAACTTGCTTCTTCTAGTGATGAAGTATATTTCATAAGTACCTCTAAAGGCATATGAAGTTCACTTACTAACTCTTTAAAATCATTATTTTCTAAAGCTTCTAAGTAAGCTTTTTTTAAGTCATTATCAAGTTTTTCATTCAATTTAAAATTAACAACACTACCTAACTTTTTCACATAATCACCTACTTAAATTCATTTAATAATTCTTTCATCTCTTTTAAGGTATCATTATCTGGCCTCTTAGCTTCAATACTCTTATCAAACCATTCAGGTTTTTCTTCTTTTATTTTAGTTTTTGTATAAGTTTTATTTTTCTTATTATATTCTTTGCCAGCTAAATTCATAGCTGCTTCAACAGTTTCTATTTTACTCCGTTTCCATTGTGAAGCAATTGTATCAATAAAAGCTTTATTAAGTTTATTATTATTAATACGCATTACAAAATCAAGTAAAACATTAACTACCCCTGGTTTTAATTCTAAATCAACCATTAAATATTCAACTATTTTTAAATCACTTCGACTAGGATTAACACCATTATTTTTAGAACGTAAAAAATCATATGGTGAGACAGTTTCAAACGTATAAATCATCTTAGCTTTCTTACTATTATCACCACTCGGTTTACGTAAATACTCAGGTTGATTACGATATACTATACTTGGTAATTTACCACCATGTTCAAATCCATAATAATTTAGTGCATTTTTCTTTAATAAATCTTTATCAATAGTTCTTTTAATAGTAAGAGAATTTCTTATTAATTCAATACAAGAATCACTATCAAGTTGATAAATAAAAGCTAGTTTATCAATTAATTCTTTAGTATCTTTAGTAAGACTTTTATGATTTAAAAGTTCATCAGGAATAAGTTCTAAAACCTCATTAACATTTATATTAGAAGATAAATTAATCTTTCTTTTTTTCTTTTCTTTTATTTCTTCTAAAACACTTTCTAAAGAACTAGAACTTACAACTTCAAAAACATCATTAAAAGATTTAGTTATATCACTATAATCTTTAATACTAACTCTAGGTAATTTAAAATATTCGATAATCTTTTCATATTCAATTTTACCAACGTTATTATATAAAGTAGTAGCTAGAACTGGATTATTAAAGAATTCACTAGGATTAAGTGGTGAGAATAACTCATAAATATATTCATTAACATTAGATTCTTTTACTAAAGTACGAAGTAACCCAATAGCTTCTAACTTCTCACGAGCAACTAAAATTTCCTCTAATTTAAGACGCATATTAGTCATTAAGTGATGATGAGTCCATTCACAAGATAAAACTTCAGCTTTATCTAAATATGCCCATAAAGTAAAATATAAACTAATTGCAGTACTACCAATTAATGGTTGATATAACATAATTAAAATAGTTCGATCACGTTCAGAAAAAACGGTACGATTACGAACAATATATGTATCTGCTGGTAAGATAGATTTACTCATCAAAATCACCTAATAATAGTTTATCATAAATAAGACAAAAACAAACAAAAAAATCATAAATACTTTAACATATTTATGACTTTTTATTTTAACATTTATATATAACAATAAAAGTGTAAAATCAAAAATTGAAGTTTCATGAGGCTTCGCCTCATGACTACCTAATCGTGACAAGGTAACATTCATTTATCTTATTTCTTACCCTTTACTTATATCTTTAGTTTTACAATTTTATCTTCTTTCACCCGTCACGACGTTGCGTCCGGAAGTCTAAACCCTTCCAGGCCGCATTTATTCTTCTCACCCAATATATATGGGTCACTCTCACTTCCTGTCCCTGTTACAAATTCTATCTCGGATTTCAGATTAAGAGACGGGCG
>CALVVE010000118.1 GCA_944363775.1 uncultured Bacilli bacterium
AATTGACTTGTTGATCATTTCGTTCGTTTGTCTCTCCTTTTTCTTCATGTGTAACTTCCTCCTTTTGTATAAAAAATTTATTTATTTTATTGCTTCACTTTAATAATATATAACTGATTGATTTATTTATTACCCTAAACATTTGTCATATATTTTTTCAGTTTATCTCTTAATTTTGACAGCTTCTTTACTGTTTCGTCTTTAAGTGTTTTTTCCGCTATTTTAGTTTTAATTTCATCCATGAGTTTTACTATTATTTTATCCATATTATCCCATCTTCTCTCACTCCCCACATAGCATTCAATAATTGATTCCCGTGTTAAATATGGAATTACTTCTTCGATATAATTATCATAAAAAATTTCTATAATTAGTCTCTTTTCTTCATTTTCTTTTAAACGAAAAGTCTCCCCTTTTAAATAGTTTTTCCAATTGATTTTATCTTTATATATGTCTAGTTCGCCAATAGTAAAAGGATAAATGGAGGATATTTCATCCCACGCTTTCCTTTCCACTTCTTCATATAATTCTGGATGAGATTGATTGTAAAGATTTGCATAGATATACTTTCGATTCCTGGTTAAAAAATCTAAAGAAAACGTATAATTCATACTGATATATTTCCAAGGAACCATATCTCGATGTCTTTCAATAAATTCATCACTCAATTGAGATTCGTGGTTAAAGAATACTAAATCTAAATCTAAATAATCCAAATGTTTTTCAATGAAATCTTCACTTAGATTTTTTCTGCTTGCAACTGATATCCTTTTATAAGCATCGTCAATCCAATTATATATTGAATAATCAGAAAAAGGGTTGTTTGATTTTTCTTTATCCAGATACTTTTCTAAAACGAATTCTTCATTTCCAAAATCCATCCGTGAAAAATCTAATTCTTTTCTATGTTTCATTATAATATCAAATGGTAATGCCCATTCATGTTTATTATAATCATCAATATGTTTGTGGCTATAAAGATAAAAATTAATCTTATCCTCATAATCATAAATGAAAGAAACCGGAAGATGAGGGAGTTGATAATAGGAGATGTAATCCCAAGCGTAATCTATTGAATCCCAAATATTTTCATGACTTCGTAAAAATGTTTCACTAAGAGATTGGAATATGAATATCACTTTCCACATTTCTTTATCGACATCAATTTCATCATAAATCTCTTCTGGGAGTTTATCTTGAAATCTTTTGAAAAAATATTCCCAATCTTTTGAAATATATTCCTCATATTTCTTAATAATATCGAGTGTGATACTATTATCACACTCGATATTAATTTCATCAAAGATTCTTGGAATATAACTTTCTGACTTTGCAGGGTCTTCTCCCCAGTGATAACGAAGATTGATTTCTTCATTGAGATCTGTATAGAAATGTCTAATGCTATCAAGTTTATCTTTATTTGCTAAAAGTTCTTCATCTGCTAAAAATTCTTCGTTATTATTCATCATTAAATCATATTTTGTAATCATTGATTATCACCTTTTTTCTTTAATAAACACATTCACTTTCTTTGATTTCAATATCAGAAGAATTTATCTTTTCGGCAAATTCTTTCCACTGTTCAAATACAGTATTGAAATTTTCTTTAAATTCTTCAAATGCTTCTTCTTTCGTAGCACCATATCCAATAATATCGGAAAGATCATATGGTAAAGCGTTACCACCAACATAAATACATGATTCTTCATCGGTATCTACGAAAACTTCATGTGATTGCCATTTCTCTTTACGATCATCATAGTGTGCACAACTAATCATATAAAATCACCTCTTCCTAATTGGATGATTTAGCAAAAAATTTTCTATGATGGAAATTAAACCAGAAATAAATACTAGCTTCTTTTCTTGCTTCTTCTGGTATATCACTCCATTTTAACTTGTCAGCGTGTTTTAAGATTAAAGAAGCATATTCCTCTGTCATATGTTGACGTTTTTCACCAACTTCACACGGCATACAAATACGAAGCGCTTTTCCTTTATCAGTAACAATCTTATGTGTAAGATGAAAATCAACTGCTTCAATTGGAATATGATCATATGTATCCAAATCATCAATATCATAATAATTTGCATATTCTACATAAAACTCACTTGAAAATACTCTTTTCAGTATAATATGCGTCATATCATGATAATTAAATTCATTGATATGTCTGATAAAAAAATCATCAGATAAAATATAAAGGCTTTTAGAATATATCAGACTTCTCATTGGGATATACTGATAAAACTCTTCGATTTGTTCTTCTGTTAATGTTGTTTTTACATTTGAAAGTAAGAGGGACCAATTGATCTTATGTGCATACTTATGAAGAAACTTTTGGTCTAATGTCATACAACGAGAAATTAAATCCCATCGTTCTTTATTTATAACGGAATCTACTAATTCAAGTGTATCAGTATCACACAAATCATTTTCGATTAAATAATCCCAATTGAACATATGCTTGAATTTTTGAATAAATCCAATCGATAAATTCTGATGAATAAAGAGTGTTGTCCATGGTATAACATTTTGTGTTTCCACATTTGATCCAATCCTATCGATCACTTCATCAATAAAATAAGTAGGGAATACATATTTTGATAATATTTGTTGCCAATCAAAAAGATTAGGTATTATATAAATTATATCAGCAATAAACTTAAAACTTTTTACGTATTCCTCAAACTCTTTATATTCAGATTTTTCAATATAGTTACTTTCTATATGATTAACCGTTTCTTTTATTCTATCTCCAATATTACAAGTTTGCTTAATATAAAATTTATTTAATCCATTAGTTAATTTTTCATCACTCATATCTTACCTCCTAATTAATAATCAAATTCTTCCTCAACAATTTCAAGCTCTTCTGGAGATACC
>CALVVE010000119.1 GCA_944363775.1 uncultured Bacilli bacterium
ATAGATGGTCAGGCTGGTCTAATGAGTAATTCTAGTCTGATTTTTTACAGCCTAACCATCGATAACATACTAAACATCATAGTTCTTCTAATACTTGCAGGTGTAGCAATTGCAACATTGACTGGAGATAATGGAATATTGACAAGAGCACAAGAAGCAAAGAATAAAACAGAACAAGCAGAAAAAGATGAAAAAACAAATTTAGCACAAACTGAAGACATAATAAACGAATATTTAAATGGCGTAGAAGTAGAACAAGTAACTGATGAAAATCCAGGAGTATTAGAAACAGAAGGAACAGATACTTATATAATAAATAGCATAGAAGATTTAGTTGTTTTTGCAAGTAATGTAACAAATGGAAACACATATGAAGGAAAAACAGTAAAATTAGGACTAAGTTTAGATTTTAATTCTACAAAATCATATGTAGATCCACTAAGAACAGATTATGGGCAATATGGATATGAGGGAGAGTTAAAAACATTACTTACATCAGGTGAGGGCTTTATTCCTATTGGAACAAATAAGATAATAAAAGATGATAGTAATAATAATATATCTTCAACAAAAAGTTTTAAAGGAACATTTGATGGAAGTAATAAAACAATAAGCAATTTATATATACAATCGGAAAATACAACTGCAAATGGAGAGTTTATTGGCCTTTTTGCAATAAATTATGGCATAATAAATAATCTAGGACTAATAAATACTAACATAGTAACAAAGGGTTATATAAATACAGGATCAATAGTAGGAAAAAATTTAAATGAAATAAATAATTGTTTTAATAATGGAGGAATTTTAGAACAAGATAGTGATAGTTGGGCACAAATAGGAGGAATAGCTGGATCATTAGGTGAAAATGCTACAATAAAAAATAGCTATAATTCGGCAAATATAACCAGAATAAATCAGGGAAGCAATGCTAACGTTGCTAACGCTGTTGCTGGTGGAATTGTAGGACAATCATCACAAGGAACTGCATTAATAGAAAAATGTTACAATAAAGGAAATATTATAGTTATAGCGGAGAAAGTTGAAATCAATGCTGGAGGTATAATTGGATACAGTAGAAATGAAGTAAAGAATTGTTATAATCTTGGTAAAATAGAAACTACTAGTAATGTTAAACAATTTGTTGGTGGATGTGTTGGGTCAAGTGAAGAAGAAAAAAATATTTCAAATTGTTATAATTTAGGGCAACTAAATATAGTAGGACAAGAATTTGCAGGTTATATTGGAGGAATTTGTGGAAATAATTATGCGAATACAATATATAATGTATTTAATGTAGGAAATATTATAGTAGAAAAACAAAATAGTAGTATAATAGGTGGACTAGCGGGGGGACGCTATCAAGGTAATATAATTAATGGATATAATTTAGGAAATATAAATGTAGGAGATTATTCAAATGATAAAATAGGAAGCATAATAGGTATAAGATGGGATATTAATTTATCAGGATGTGCATACTTGAAAGATACTTATAAAAAAGCTATAGGTAGTTATAATAGCTCAAGCGATAATGATGAACGGAATAACTGAATTTGAAAAAAATTCAGATTTTCCTAAATTTATTGCCATAGTAAATGTAGATGGTAGTTTTAAAGAAGATACAAATAATATAAATAATGGGTATCCAATATTAAATTGGCAATAAAAAGATATAGAATTTAATAATGAATAAAGTACTATAATAAACACCTGTACCTAATAAATAAATAATTTATCACAAAAAATAGACAAAAAGGAAAGAAAATTTAAAACTGATATTAGTACTAAATTGCGTGGTGCGACCGAAAAGGTTGTATAATTTAATGGGTGGAAATCCCATCTAGGAAAGATTTAGTCAAATCACTAGTAGCGAGTCTTGGATTTATTGCAGTAATGTAATGAATTAAGCGTAGACAGGTAGGTAGCAGGGTTAGTATTGAGCTACGAAAATAGTGCAAATATCAAGAGGTTGACAGTGTCGCGCAAACTGGAAAACACTATCATGCAAAACGATATGACGAGTTTTGTATGACTCTTGCGTAGTCAGAGACCTAATCATGTTACACAATGATTATACAATGAACGGTGAGACCCTGTAATCTCTCGAAAGAGTATGGAAAGTCAACGATAAAAAGGAGATAACCAAAAGGATTATAGGGAGTCGGACAAGCCCATAGTATTGAAGATACTAGGAATAATAAACCTAGAGGAGAAAAGGGGCTTGCATAATATAGCTCTTGATAGGGAAACATTAACTATACACAGAGATAGAGGGGATAAGACAAAAGAATGAAACAGCAAAATATAATGAAAACAAAACTAGCAAGAATAACAGAGATATCAAAAGAAAGACCAAAAGAAATATTTACATCTATATACCATTTTATGAATAAAGAACTATTAATAATGTGCCATAATGAATTAGATGGTAAGAAAGCAACAGGACTAGATGGGGTAACAAAAGCAGAATATGACGAAAATCTAGAGAAAAATATAGAGCAATTAGAAAGAAATTTACAAAGTATGTCATATAGACCAGAACCAGCAAGAAGAGTTTATATACCAAAGGCAAATGGAAAGTTAAGAGGGTTATCAATAGCAAAATATGAAGATAAGATAGTACAATTAGCCTTAAAGAAAATAATAGAAGCAATATATGAACCTAAATTGTTAGATTGTATGTATGGATTTAGACCTAATAGAGGATGTCATCAAGCATTAAAGGTATTAAATAGAAACATAGAAAGAGGAAAAGTAAGCTATGTTGTAGAAGCAGATATAAAAGGATTCTATGACCATGTAGACCATGAATGGCTAATAAAATGTGTAGAGCAACATATAAAAGATATGAAAATAATAAGATTAATTAAAAGATTTCTTAAAGCGGGAATAATGGAAGAAGGAAAATATATAAAAACAACAGAAGGAACACCACAGGGGTCAATATTAAGTCCGATATTAGCAAACATATATATGCACTACGTATTGGCATTATGGTTTGAGAAGAAAATAAGAATGAGTTTCAAGGGAGAAAGTTATATAACAATTTATGCAGATGATTATGTATGTTGCTTTCAATATAAGAAAGAGGCAGAGCAGTTCTACAAGGAGTTACTACCAAACAGATTGAAGAAATTCAATTTGGAATTAGCAGAGGATAAAACTAGATTAATAGCATTTGGAAGATTTGCACAAGAAAATAGTAAAAATGGAAAACCTGAAACATTTGATTTTCTTGGATTTACACATTATTGTAGTAAAGCGAAAGATGGAAGATTTAGAGTAAAAAGAAAAACAAGCAGAAAGAAAAAGAGTATGAAAATAAAAGAATACAAAATATGGATAAAAGAGAATAGAAATAAAGAACTAAAATATATAATAAAGAAGACAAATGAGAAGTTAAGAGGACATTATCAATATTTTGGAATAACAGATAATAGCAAAATGTTAGAACAATATTACTTGCAAATAAAAAGATTAATATTCAAATGGTTAAATAGAAGAAGTCAAAGGAAAAGTTATAACTATGAACAATTCGAAGAAATGTTAAAAATTTATCCACTAATAAAACCTAAGATATATGTAAATATTTATGATATCTAAGTGAATTATATTATGAAGAGCCGTGTGCGGGAAAGCTGCATGCACGGATTCTGTGAGGGACATAGATTGAGAAGTCTATGTCTACTCGACTGTCACGAAAAA
>CALVVE010000120.1 GCA_944363775.1 uncultured Bacilli bacterium
CCAAGTTTTGTACAAGTATCACGTTTAACTGAACAAAAAGCCGTCCTAAGATTAATTGAAGTACACAAACATTTAATTGATGAGAAAATTATACACCGTATTTATATTGTTGGTGATGGGCCTTTAAAAGAAGAATTACAAAATAAAATATATAAATTAAATATAACTGATACTTTTATCTTATTAGGTTCTAAAACTAATCCATATCCTTATATAAAACGAGGAAATTATTTTTTACTTGCTTCTTATTATGAAGGATATCCAATGGTATTATTAGAAGCTAAAGTGTTAAATAAAAAAATATTAATTACTGATACGGCTGCTCGTGAAGTTTTAAAAGGGTATGAGAATAGTTTAATTGTAACTAATGATAAAGCTGGTATTTATGAAGGTATAAAAGAATTTGTTATAAATAAAAATAAAAGTAAAAAAGTTAAAAGTTTTTCTAATGATGAGATATTAGAAGAAATAAAAGAATTGTTAGGTGAGTTATGAAAATATCAATTTTAACAGCTACTTATAATCGTAAGCATTTACTTCCTAAATTATATAAAAGTTTAGTAGAAAATAGTAAAACTTTTACTAATTTTGAATGGTTAATTATGGATGATGGTTCTAGTGATAATACAGAATCTTTAGTAAAAGATTGGATAAAAGAAAATAAGATTGAAATAAAATATTTTAAACAAAAAAATGCTGGTAAAATGGCAGCTATTAATAATTTAAGTAAATATGTAACAGGTGAAATTTGGATTGAAGTAGATAGTGATGATTATTTTATAGATGGGGTATTAAAAGATATTTCTAAAGATTATGAAACTTTAGATAAAAAAGCTTATGGAATTTTATATTATCGTAAAATACTTAATGCCGAAACACCAAAAGATGAAAGTTTAAATAATAAAATTATTTCTTTATACCACTTTCACTATAAATATGGTTATACATATGATACTGCTTTAACTTTTAGAACCAGTGTTCGTAAAAAATTTAAGTATGAGTTAGAACACAATGAAAAATTTATTACAGAAGCTAGAACTTATTATAAAATGGATTTAGATAGTGATGGTTTATTAATTTCTAATAAAGATATTATGATAGCTAATTATGAAGAAGATGGTTATACTAAAAGAATTATTAATTTATTTAAAAAATATCCATATGGTTATTATGAATTTTTTAAAGAATTACTTAATTATCCTAAACAAGATATTTTATTTAAACAACGTCTATATATGGTAAAACATTACATTTTATTTAGTGTTTTGACAAAAATCGGGTTTACTAAAAGTGTTAAGAATGTTAAAAAATTTAAAAATAAATTATTAGTAATAATATTGTTTTTTCCGGGGAAATTAAAAACAATGATAAAATTTAAATAAATAACATTAATTTGTTATTTTTTTATTAAAATAATTGAAAAATATTGTTTAAATATGTTATATTTTTTATAGGGGGATAAATCATGAAGGAAGGTAAGAATATAAAGACCAGGCAATCAAATTTTGAATTAATGCGAATTATTTCAATGTTTATGATTGTATTATGGCATTGTATATCACATAGTAATATTTTATTAAGAACTACTGGTAATATCAATTTTTTATTAAATTTAATTTTTATGTTTACTGCAGTTCATGTTAATTCATTTATATTATTAAGTGGTTATTTTGGATATAAAAATGAATTCAATATTAAAAAGTTATTTGCAACTATAAATTCTGTATGGTTTTATAAGGCAATATATGCATTAATTTTTGTTGGACTTGGATTAGTTACAATGTCTTATTTTGATTTATTTTTGTTTTTAACACCACTTAATTATTCATATTCATTTGGAACTTTTTATTGGTTTATTAATGTTTATATTGTTTTATATATTTTAACGCCTTTTATAAATAAATTAATAAAGCATCTATCAAAAGAACAATTTAGAAAATTATTAATATTATTAATATTATTTTTATCAACAATACCTTTTATTACTATTAACCAAGTAATAAATAATGATGGATATCAAGTTATTTCATTTATAATGTTATATTTAATTGGGGCATACTTTGGCAAATATAAAATAAAAGATAATTATCATTTTAAAAATTATTCAAAAAATAAATGTCAATTGATTTTTATCATTTTATTATTATTTATTTTAGTTGTTGATTTTTGTATGCTTACTACTTCATCTTATCTAGAAAATAATTCAAGTACATTTTTATGTTATATAAAATCTATTATTGATTTTCAAAAAATATCTTTTTCATCACCAATAATTATTTTTGAAAGTATTATTTATTTACTATTGTTTGAAACATTAAATTTCAAAAGTAAATTTATCAATAATGTTTCTAAGTTAATGTTTGGTGTATATTTAGTACATGAAAATTTATTTGTTTATAATCATATTTATAAATATTTACCACTTGGAACAAGTGGGGAATTATATGGGAAGAGTGTAATTTTAATTTTATTTTTTATGGCCATAGGAATTTTTATTGTTTCTGTTATTATTGAATGGTTTAGGCAATTATTATTTAAGTTGATTGGTAAAACAAAATTAGCTAAAAATATATCAAATAAATTTTATGATTATATAAAAGCTTTTTAATTAAGTTAAAAGGCTTTTTATTATACTAAAATTAATGTATAATTATAGTAGGTGGTTAGAATGAAAAAAAAGAAACTTATTTTCTTTGCTTATAGTTTAGGAATCGGTGGAATAGAATCTGCTTTAATAGAATTATTAAAAAATATAAATTATGATAAATATAATGTGACTTTAGTATTAGAAAGAAAAGAAGGGGAACTATTAAAAGAAGTTCCTAAATGTGTAAATATAATAAAATATTCTATCTCTAATAATAAAAATGTTATTTTCAGAAAAATAGTTAATTTTATGAATCGCTTAAAATTTTCATTAAAACATAAAAATAAATATGATTTTTCTTGTTCATATGCAACATATTCTATTCCGGGATCGACTTTAGCTAAAATTTGTTCTAAAAATTCATGTTTATATGTCCATTCTTCATATGAATATTTATATAGTTTAGAAGAATATAAGACATTTTTTAATAAACTTAATATCAATAATTTTAGACATATTATATTTGTTTCTAATGAAGCAAGAGTGTTCTTTAATAAAACATATAGTAATTTAGAAGATAGAACAATTACAATAAACAATTTTATTGATGTTGATAAAATAAAAAAATTAAGTGAAGAAAATATTTTATTAGAAAAAGGTAATAAAACATTATTTGTTTTTGTTGGAAGATTAACAGAAGAGTCAAAGAAAGTAACTAGGTTAATAAACTTGATTGAATATTTAAAAACTAATAATAAAAATATATTATGTTGGATTATCGGTGATGGACCAGATAGAAAAGAATATGAAGAATTAATAAAAAGTAAAAAATTAGAAGAATATATAAAATTAATTGGTACTAAAACAAATCCATATCCTTATATAAAACAAGCAGACTATTTAATTTTAACATCAGAATATGAAAGATTACCTATGGTTTATAATGAAGCTATTATTTTAAATAAACCCATTATTACAACAATGAATGTTACTGATGATTATATTTCTATACCTAATAAGTTTGGATATATTATTTCTAAAAAGCAAAATGAACTTAATAAAGAAGTATTAGATATTTTAAATAATGATAAATTAGTTTTAAAAGAAATTAATTTAAAAGAAATTAACAAATTAAAACAAGAAAAAATGGAAGAAATTTTTAATTGTAGAGTGTAAATTAAAGTATAAAGCTTTAATTTTTTTTCTATATTTGATATAATTAAAAGGTAGAAAAGAAGGAGAATTAGTATGTTAAAGAATATTTGGTATAATTTTAAACGTTATCAATTTTTAATGCAACAAATGATTATGCGTGATTTTAAAGTTAAATACAAAAGATCTGTATTAGGAATAGTTTGGAGCTTGTTATATCCTTTGTTGATGATGATGGTTATGGCAATCGTTTTTTCTCAAATGTTTAGGTTTAGAATGGAAGGGGTAAATTATTTAGTTTATTTAATGACTGGGTTAGTTATTTGGAATTATTTTAGTGAAGCAACAAATTTAGGAATGTCTTCAATTGTTGGTAATTTTAATTTAATGACAAAAGTATATATTCCAAAATATATTTTTCCATTATCTAAATGTTTATTTGTTGGAATTAATTTTTTGTTAACATTGATTCCATTATTGCTAATAATTATGTTTACCGGTAGTGGAGATACAAAATGTTATATAAATATTTATTATTTATTATTACCTTATGCTTATGTTTGCTTATTGCTGTTTGCCATAGGTATATCATTTATAACATCAACAATTTCGGTGTTTTTAAGAGATATGTTTTATATTTATGGAATTATTTTGACAATTTGGCAATATTGGACTCCAATATTTTATGACATAAGTATGTTAAGTCCAACTTTACAAAAATTATTCCAGTTTAACCCACTATATCAAATTGTTAATTTCACTAGAACAATTATATTATATGGAAAAATGCCAAGTTTAATGAATTTTGTTTTATGTGGAATATTTGCAGTTGGTACATTTGCAATTGGTTGTATTGTATTTAGAAAAAATCAAGATAAATTTATTTATTATATTTAATGGAGGTTAATTATGATTGAATTAAAGAATGTCTCAATGAAATTTAATTTAGGAATTGAAAAAAACAATTCTTTAAAAGAAACTTTTATTCATTTTTTTGAATTTAAAAAGAAAAAGAAACCTGAAGAATTTTGGGCATTAAAAGATGTTAGTTTTAAAATTAAAAAGGGCGAAGTAGTTGGGTTGATAGGTACAAATGGTGCTGGTAAATCAACAATGTTAAAAGTTGTTTCAGGTGTTATGAAACCAACTACAGGAACTGTTAAAGTTGGTGGTGTAATTTCACCAATGATCGAACTTGGAGCAGGATTTGATATGGATTTAACAGCTCGTGAAAACATTTATTTAAATGGTGCTGTTTTAGGATATTCAAAAAAATTCTTAGATGAAAAATTTGATGAAATTGTTGAATTTTCAGAACTTAGAGATTTCTTAGATGTACCTGTAAAAAACTTTTCTTCCGGAATGACTGCAAAACTTGCTTTTTCAATTTCAACTGCAGTTAATCCTGAAATTTTAATTGTTGATGAAATTTTATCAGTTGGGGATATTAAATTTCAAGAAAAAAGCAAAAATAAAATGATGGAAATGATCAAGGGTGGAACAACAGTTTTATATGTTTCACATTCATTAGAAGCAATAAAAGAAATTTGTACAAAGGTTATT
>CALVVE010000121.1 GCA_944363775.1 uncultured Bacilli bacterium
CACTTCCAGATACTCCGGTCATCACAATCAATTTATCTTTTGGTAGTTCTATATGAACATTTTTTAAATTATTCTCACGAGCTCCCTTTACAATAATTTGATCCATAAAATCACCTCTAACTCCGTATATTATAACACACTTTGTTAATCTTTTGGCTCAAAAAATAAAGATAAGAAGAAAGAGAATATTATTGCTGATACAATTCCAACACTAGTCATATCAAACATTCCCATGGCTAGTCCCATTATTCCAAAATTATTAGCGCGTTCTAAAGCTCCATGAATTAGTGAATGACCAAAACTAGTAATTGGAACTAATGCTCCTCCACCAGCCCAAAGAATGATTTTATCATATATTTCAAAAGTATCTAAGAAAGCCCCAATACATACAAATAAACTAGTTACATGTCCTGGTGTAAGTTTAGTATAATCTAAAATTATTTGTCCAATTAAACAAACTAAACCAGCAAAAATAAAAGCATTTACATAAATCATTCTACCACCTCCAAACTTATGGCATGGGCAATTGCTGGAATACTTAATTTTTGATTAACCATAGTTGTACTCATTAAAGCTCCAGTTGCGACAAGTAATACTCTTTTTAACTTTTTCTTTTTCATTTCGTGAAATATATAACTATAAGTTACAAGTGGTGCACAAGCTGGTCCACTACCTCCTGAATAAACATCTTGGTTATTTAAGTCAAATATCATAGTTGCAGTATCATCATAATTTTTTAGTTCAATGTTATATTCCGTACTCATATAATCTTTTAATATTTCTTTACCAACACTACCTAAATCACCAGTTAAAATTAAATCATAATAACCAACTTCTCTTTTTAAATCTTTTAAATGTCTATAAATTGTATCAGCTGCAGCTGGTGCCATAACTGCACCCATTTCATAAGCATCACTTATTCCTAAATCAACTACTTTACCAATAGTTGCACTTTCAATTTTTATATTCTTTTTATTATAAGTTAAATAAGCAACAGCAGCTCCCGTTGTTGTAAAAGTTGTAGTCTTGGGTTTTGGCCCACCATATTCAACAGGATAACGAAATTGTTTTTCAGCTGCATTATTATGACTAGATGCCGAACATAAACAATTTTTTATTTGTCCTGCTTCAATCATATTAGAAGCAATAATTAAACCTTCAACACTAGTTGCACAAGCATTATAAATACCTAAATATGGAATATTTAAAGTACGAGCTGCATAATTGGAAGCAACAATTTGATTTAATAAATCACCTGATATAAATAGATCAATATCAAATCTTGTTTTATTTAGTTTATTTAAAACTATATCAATTGCTTCTTCAATAAATTTTACTTCAGCTTGTTCCCAAGTTTTTGTGTGCAAATAAAATTCATCATGACTTCTATCAAAGTAATTATTAAGTGGGCCTTTCTTTTCATATGGTCCAGCTACTGTTCCAGTTTCATTTATATATACGTTTTTATAAGTAAATGTCATATTAACCTCCAAATATTATTAATCTAATTAATCCAAAAACATAAGCACTAACAATTCCAAAAATAATTACACTACCACTTAGTTTTAACATATTAGCACCAATTCCTGTAACCATTCCTTCTTTACGATATTCTAAAGCCGCACTCATCATTGAATGAGCAAAACCAGTAATGGGTACAATTAATCCTGCTTTAGCAAAATTAACCCATTTATCAAAAAATCCAAAACAAGTAAGTAAACAACCAATAAATATTAAAGTAATGATCATATAAGATGATGCATCACTACTAGGAATGTGTAAAAGACTAGAATAAACATCAATTAAAAATTGTCCAATAACTCCCATCATTCCTCCTGCTATAAAAGCAAGTAAACCGTGATACAAACTATTTTCTTTTGGTGTATGTTTTTCTACTAAACGTTTATATTTATTTTTTTCCATAAAAACCTCCTATTCTATTATGAAGAAGATTTATTTTTTTATACAAAAAGACAACTCTTTATTTAAGAATTGTCTTTATTTTTAATAATTAATTGAATATTCTATTCCTGTAGCATTAGTTAAATCTACATCTGTTTGACTAATAATAGACTTAGTTTCACCAGCTTTTATAACTTCACCTACATAACCTAATAAAGTTACCATTTCATTTCCATTTTTATCTTTTAATACAATATTAAAACTTTTAAGCTCAATATCTTTATCAGTTAAATTTTTAACTTCAGTAGTAAGTTTAGATTGTCCATACTCTATTACTAAAGCAGTTCTTGAAAATCTAAATCCATCTACTTCATAATCTTTTACTATATCTTCATTAGTATTAGCTGTTATATCCGGTGTACTTTCTTCTTTTTTATTTTTATCTTTACTAAATAAAGCAAAAGCTAGTAGGAACACTAGTATAAATACTAGTATTCCCCCTAACACCATCATTAGCTTTTTCTTTTGTTTATTTGTTAATCTATTCATAAAGCTCCTTTCTATTCTACATTACTACGTTTTACACGAATTACTGGGCGATATTGTAAACTCGTTGTTCCAGCAACCAACTTCATTTGTCCATCTCCATACACAGCATATGCCTGAGATCCTGAAGAGTTAGCTTGTCCCATCCAATATCCCTGACTTGCGTCTAAGTTTTCTGTTAACCACGCCGGAACATTAGTAATAGATTGAATGGTTGTGGTCGACTTTCCAGTAATACTAGCTAATTCCGAATAACGTAGTAAACGCGTTTTTAATCCATCTACCATCAAAGCTCCATCAATACGATCATTATCACCAAAATTAAAAGTTTCAATTCCATACCAACGAGTTGTTTGGCTTGATATATAACTATTCATTGCTGTTCCACTTTCAAATTTAACATTTGAGTTGTATCCCTTTGACAAAATCATATCAACATTGTTCGTACTTGTACTAACAACATACCATTTAAAACATTGTCCCGTTGGGTTATTGATATCGTTAATACAATCCTTTCCACTAAATGGATTAAAATATACGGTATCACCGACTTTTAACTCACGATCCATTCCATTTGCTAGTATATATGGATCCGCACTTGTTCCAGAACCAGATACAATATTAACATCAACATCTAAATAAACGGTTGGTCTTATAGCATATCCTGAATTTGTATGAGTATAGTATACATCCCCTTGTGCTCTTTTGTAGATTACATTCTTAGAACCAGTTTGATAAAACCCGGTCATTGTCCACTCATTACTACTGTTCGTATTAGAAGTCCTATATAACCAAGTGAAATAACAACGTCCTTGATCCCAATCATTAATGTATTGATCTAAACAAGCATCTCTTGTCACTTTGGTTCCGTTTGATAAAGTAGCACCATTGGTAGAAAGTGCAAAATCACTGGCATACATTATACCTACATTACCATACCATGGATCATTATTTAATCTTCCGTTTTCTTGACCCTTTAGTGAACTTGCTTTTGTAGTTGTCCAATAACTTCCCATTACTTGACCAGTCGGGAAATATACAGAGTCAATCTTTAAACGATCTACAATATCAATCTGATTATAATATTCATCATTAAGATAATTTTTTAATGTGGAATCTTCCCAAGAACTTCCCCTGTTTTCATCCCACATTTTCCAATCGGGCAATTCTTCTGCACGAATAATTTTTAAGCGTTGATTAAATATTCCAATGATGCGCCACAACTCATTATTAAATTTCACATAGTTATCCGCACTAGTACCAACATAACGATATTCATCAGGATATAAAGAATCCGTTATACTGGTATCATCAATCGGTTGAATATTGCTGTTGCTAATTAAATAGCTTGCGGCATTGTCGTTTGTTTCCCCTACGACAAACGGATCTTCTTTGGTTCCGGTACCACCATCATACATTACATCTGATTTTAAAAACAAGGTTGCTTTGACATTTGAATTATAATCTCCACGACTAGAATTACCTTCTGGGAAACGATAAACTTCACTCATTGCTTTCCATTTAATTAATGACCAATAGCTTTTTTTGTTATTAAGCCAGTTGTTATTCTCACAGTCAGCTTGCCAAGAAGTGATATTGGTATTCAAACAAGTTTCTCTAGAAGTCGTGCTTCCACCACTTGTCGCAAATCCATAGTCACTCATATATGGTAAAGCAATTTCTTGATTCCATGTTTCGTAGGAAGGATTTTCTGGGTTTCTTTCGTCTTCATAAAATTGTTGAGCCGTTTCTCCACTATAGACTCTAGCTGTACTTACATCCCATGTATGACTTGATATATATGCCTTATTCTTCTCACTTATAGTTTCATACACATCTTTTTTTAAATAATCATCTATAATGACATCTCCGCTAGCAGCATAAAAAGCATGATGTTCGTCTTTTTCACGAGCTAATTTAACTTCACCATCAAAAACTCCAATAATTCGCCATAATTCATTATTAAACATGACATAATTATTGGGATTCGCCCCAATAAAACGATATTCACGAGGATTATCAGTTGTTACTAATTCACCATTATTTCCAATTTTATAAAGTCCACTTGTTGGGTTTGTAATAGAACTATTTACTTCATATGTAATTAAATAATCAGATAAATAAGGTAGTTTGACTTCAACATTTTGCACAGAACTTGTAGTCTTCAATCCACTTCCATTCGTCAATCTTACTTTAACATTATAAGTTTTAAAACTTAATCCAGTGAATGTATAAGTTCTATTTAAACCATTACTTACCCACGTTACTCCATTATCTTTACTGAATTCATATTTAGTAATTCCTGATTCACTATCTGTTCCATTAGCAGTAACTGTAATAGAGTTCATAGTAACTTCATCAATAATTGCACTAACACTAGTAGGTGCTGTAGTATCAATTTTATCTACAGTATAAGTACTAGCTGTCTTGGTATTTACACCATCTCGAACACGAGCAATAATTGTTCCATTTGATGTAAATTTTACTTGAGCAGTTGTTCCACTTGAAACAGTTGTCCAACTACTTCCTCCATTGGTTGAATATTCATATACAAAATCCGTTTGTCTTGTTGGATATGTAATAGTTACAGTTTTTTCTGTTGCCCAATCCGTTGTATTGACTTTATATGTTGGTGAAGGAATTTCTGTTGTTGGAATTGCTAATACGCTACTTGTTGTTGTGATTCCACTTCCATTAGTAACGCGAACTTTCATATTATAAGTACCTGTTGTTAGATTTGTAAATGTATAAGTATTACTTGCTCCATTACTTACCCAAGTAGAACCGTTATCTTTACTAAATTCATATTTTGTTATTCCTGATTCACTATCTGTTCCATTAGCTGTTACTTGGATACTCTTAGTTGTTACTGTTCCTTTTCCAACACTAACTCCCGTTGCAGCTGTTTTATCAATTTTTGTCGTTTGTGGACTACTTATTGCTCCTACTTTACCTACATTGTTGACTGCTCTAAAGTAGATATATCTTGTTCCATTTGTACTAATAGCTACACTAGTTGTTCCACTTGTTAAATCAGTCCATGTTCCTCCTGTTTGTGTAGTTGCTGCTGTACTTAGATAGTATTGATAATTTTTGATTCCAGAAGGAGATGTTGATGCGGTTGAAACACTAATCGTTCTATTTCCATTAATCCAAGCGGTACTTCCTCCGGTTAATGTTGGTGCGGTTGGTGTACTCGTATCAATTTTTGTCGTTTGTGGACTACTTATTGCTCCGGTTGTTCCAGCGTTGTTGACTGCTCTAAAGTAAATATATCTTGTTCCATTTGTACTAATAGATATACTTGTTACTCCACTTCCTAAGTTTTTCCATGAACCTCCTGTTTGTGTAGTTGATGAAGTACTTATATAGTATTGATAATTTTTGATTCCTGATGTACTTGTACTTGCCGTTGACACACTTATTGTTTTGGCTGCATTACTCCAACTTGTACTTCCTCCGGTTATTGTTGGAGCGGTTGGTGTCCCTGTATCTATTTTTGTTGTTTGGTATGCACTTACTGCTCCCGCAGTTCCAGCATTATTTACTGCTCTAAAGTAAATATATCTTGTTCCATTGGTACTAATAGATACTTGTTTTACTCCAGCTCCTAAACTTATCCATGAACCTCCTGTTTGTGATGTTGCAGATGTACTTATGTAATACTCATAATTCTTTATTCCTGAGGTACTTGTACTATCTTTTGTTACACTTATTGTTTTGGCTGTCGCACTCCAACTTGTACTTCCACCACTTATTGTTGGAGCGGTTGGAGCATCTGTATCTATTTTATTTACTGTGTATGTAGCTGCTGTTTTCGTATTTACTCCATCTCTTACTCTTGCAATGATTGCTCCATTAGAAGTAAATTTAACATCTACTGTTGTGCCAGTTGATACTGTTACCCAGCTACTTCCTCCATTTATTGAATATTCATAAATAAAGTCTGTTTGTCTTGTTGGATATGTT
>CALVVE010000122.1 GCA_944363775.1 uncultured Bacilli bacterium
GTAGTTAAGCTTCCTTTTTCAAATAATGTTAATCTAGATGATGCATTATCAATAACACCAACACTTGACATTGGAACTAAACCAGCTCCTCCCCAACTGTTTGTGTTATTAGAAGTTGATACTGTTTCATAATTTCCTTCATTAATTGTTACAGTATCAGAAAAGTTTTTACCATCAAGTGATAATGATAAACTGTCAATTGCAGCTATTTTTACATCAAAACTTGATACATTAACTGTCTTCATACCAATAAACCATGCATAAGTTGATACTGCAAGTATTATTGCACTAAGTCCACAAGCAACTATCAGCTTTTTAACACGTTTTTCATGCTTATTGTTTCTTTTTCTCATATCTTTCTCCTTCTAATAATTAGTTTTAATAATTTTTTAATAAAATAATTCGTTAAATAAATATGGAACCTAACATTTTATAATTAATGGAAGCAAATTAATTATTAAAATGTTTTTATTTACTTAAAACAAATTTTTCTATAAAAAAATTATTAAAATTCCAGCTATTGCTGAACAAACTATTATAAACAATACCTACACATTAAAAGAATAATTATAATTTTATCCCCTTTTTATTCTAAGTAATCTACTACATATTTAAAGCAGTAACACTAACACTTCGGTATCTTCTATAATATAATTACATTATAACATAGACCAAATTTTTGTCAATATAATTTGTCTTTTTTTGTCGAAAAAATTATAACAAAAAAAGTTGATGAATAATCATCAACTTTAATAACTAAAATTATTTAATAATTTCAGAAACGTTACCAGCACCAACTGTTCTACCACCTTCACGAATTGAGAACTTAGTTCCATTTTCGATAGCGATAGGAGCAATTAATTCTACTGTCATTTCAACGTTGTCACCTGGCATTACCATTTCAGTACCTTCTGGTAATTCAATAACACCTGTAACATCTGTTGTACGGAAATAGAATTGTGGACGGTAGTTGCTGAAGAATGGAGTGTGACGTCCACCTTCTTCTTTAGTTAAAACATAAACTTGTGCTTTAAACTTAGTATGAGGTGTAACTGAACCTGGTTTAGCAAGAACTTGACCACGTTCTACATCTTCACGAGAAATACCACGTAATAATACACCAGCATTATCTCCACTTTCTGCATAATCTAATTGTTTACGGAACATTTCGATTCCTGTAACAACTGATTTTTTAGTTTCTTTTAATCCAACGATTTCTACTTCTTCATTTAATCTTAATTGACCACGTTCTACACGTCCTGTAACAACTGTTCCACGACCAGTAATTGTAAATACGTCTTCAATTGGCATTAAGAATGGTTTTTCAGTATCACGTTCTGGAGTTTGGATCCATGTATCAACAGCATCCATTAATTCGTTAATCTTAGCAACATATTCAGCATCTCCTTCAAGAGCTTTTAATGCAGAACCACGAATAATTGGAGTATCTTCTTCATATCCGTATTCAACTAATAATTCACGAACTTCCATTTCAACTAAATCTAATAATTCTTCGTCATCAACCATATCACATTTGTTTAAGAATACAACCATACGAGGTACTCCAACTTGACGTGATAATAAGATGTGTTCACGAGTTTGAGCCATAGGTCCATCTGTAGCAGCAATAACTAAGATAGCCCCATCCATTTGAGCTGCACCAGTAATCATGTTCTTAACGTAGTCAGCATGTCCTGGACAGTCTACGTGAGCATAATGTCTATTTGCAGTACTGTACTCAATATGAGCAGTGTTAATAGTGATTCCACGTTCTCTTTCTTCTGGTGCTTTATCGATATTAGCGAAATCAACTTTTTCGTTACCAAATTGTCCAGCTAAAACGCTACTAATTGCAGCAGTTAAAGTTGTTTTACCATGGTCAACGTGTCCAATTGTACCAATGTTAACATGTGGTTTTGAACGATCAAATTTTTCTTTTGCCATTTTAATTTCCTCCTCTTTTCATATACATAACTATTTTATATTATTCAAACAAAAATAGCAAGCTTTTTTTATTTAATTATTAATAAATTCCAAATATTGTTAATTAAATTAACGATTTCCACCATTTTTCTTAATAATTTCTTCAGTGATATTTCTTGGTGCTTCTTCATAGTGGTCAAATACCATTGTGAAGTTTCCACGTCCTTGAGTATTTGAACGTAAGCTTGTAGCATATCCAAACATTTCAGCAAGTGGAACCATTGCATTAATTGCAAGAGCATTACCACGTGATTCTTGTCCTAGTGGACGTCCACGACGTGATGTAATATCACCCATAACATTACCAAGATATTCATCTGGTGTAATTACTTGTACTTTCATAATTGGTTCAAGTAATACTGGTTTACATTTTTTAGCAGCTTCTTTTAATGCTAAACTAGCAGCAACTTTATAAGCAGCTTCACTAGAGTCTACATCATGATATGATCCATCAAATAATGTTGCTTTAATATCAACCATTGGATATCCAGCAAGAACACCTGTTTTCATAGCATCTTGTAAACCTTTATCTGTTACTGGAATATATTCACGAGGAACTACCCCACCAACAACTGCATCAACGAATTCATATCCTTTATCAGGATTTGGTTCAAACTTAATCCAAACATGTCCATATTGTCCACGTCCACCAGATTGTTTAATGAACTTACCTTCACATTCAGCAGCTTGAGTAATTGTTTCACGATAAGAAACTTGTGGTTGACCAATATTAGCTTCAACACCAAATTCACGTTTCATACGGTCAACAATGATATCTAAGTGAAGTTCACCCATACCAGCAATAATTGTTTGACCAGTTTCATGATTTGTACTTGCACGGAAAGTTGGATCTTCTTCAGCTAATTTTTGTAAAGCTGTAGCCATCTTATCTTGATCAGCTTTTGATTTAGGTTCAACAGCAAGTTCAATAACTGGTTCTGGGAATTCCATTGATTCAAGAATACAAGGTTTCTTTTCATCACATAATGTATCCCCAGTAGTTGTATTTTTAAGTCCTACTGCAGCAGCAATATCTCCAGTAAATACTTCTGTAATTTCTGTACGATTATTGGCATGCATTTGTAGAATACGTCCAATACGTTCTTTAGTATCTTTTGTTGAGTTTAAGATATAAGAACCACTATTTAGTTTTCCTGAATATACACGGAAGAATGTTAATTTTCCTACGTATGGGTCAGTCATAACTTTAAATGCTAATGCACTAAATGGTTCTGAATCTGATGGATGACGTTCAATTTCGTTTCCATCCATATCAACACCTTTAATTGAAGGAATATCAGTTGGAGCTGGCATGTAGTCAACAACAGCATCTAATAATAATTTAGTACCTTTGTTACCTAATGCAGTACCACACATTACTGGGAAGAATTCAACAGCAAGTACACCCTTACGAATAGCACTCTTAATTTCTTCAACAGTAAGTTCTTCGCCTTCTAAATATTTTTCCATTAAGGCATCATCAAATTCAACAACTTTTTCGATTAATTCATTACGTTTTTCTTCAACGATATCTTTTAAATCTTCAGGAATATCAATTTCAGTTGGATTTTCTTCTTGTTTACCATCATAATGATAAGCTTTCATTGTAACTAAATCAACAATTCCATCAAATTCACTTTCAGCACCAATTGGCCATTCAATTGGAGCATAATTTACACCTAAACGATCTCCAATAGATTTTAAAGACATTTCAAAACTTGCCCCTAATTTATCCATCTTATTACAGAAAATCATTCTAGGTACTTTAAATTCATCAGCTTGACGCCAAACAGTTTCAGTTTGTGGTTCAACACCAGCATTTGAATCTAAAAGAGCAACCGCACCATCTAATACACGAAGTGAACGAGAAACTTCAACAGTAAAGTCTACGTGACCTGGTGTATCGATAATGTTTAAACGATGATCTTTCCAGAATGCTGTTGTAGCAGCTGATGTAATAGTAATTCCACGTTCTTGTTCTTGTTCCATCCAGTCCATTTGTGAAGCACCATCATGAGTTTCACCAATTTTATGGATTTTATGAGTATGGAACAAAATACGTTCAGTCATGGTAGTTTTTCCAGCATCAATATGAGCCATAATACCAAAGTTACGTGTTTTCTCTAAACTATATTCACGAGCCATAATTTAATTTCCTTTCCTAATTATTACCAACGATAATGAGCAAATGCTTTATTAGCTTCTGCCATTCTGTGTGTATCTTCACGTTTTTTAACAGCTCCACCTACACCTTGACTAGCATCCATAATTTCGTTTGCTAAATTCTCAGCCATAGTGTGTCCACCTCTTAAACGTGAATAATTAACTAACCAACGAAGAGCTAAAGCTTGACTACGATCAGCTTTTACTTCAACTGGTACTTGGTAGTTAGCTCCACCAACACGACGAGATTTAACTTCTAATGCTGGTTTAATATTAGCCATAGCTTCTTCAAATACTTCCATAGCTTCTCTACCAGTTTTTTCTTTAATCATATCAAAAGCTTTATAAACAATTGTTTGAGCTTTACCTTTTTTACCATCTAACATAATAGTATTAACCAATTTAGTAACTAATTTAGAATTGTACATTGGATCAGCTAAAACATCTCTTTTAACTGCACGTCTTTTACGCATCTTAATCCTCCTCTCTTTTTTATTTAATTTTGATTTAATTATTTAGTTTTTGGTTTTTTAGTTCCGTATTTAGAACGACCTTGACGACGAGCATCAATTCCAGCAGTATCCATAGTACCACGAATAATGTGATAACGAACACCGATTAAGTCCTTAACACGTCCACCACGAATTAATACAACACTGTGTTCTTGTAAGTTGTGTCCTTCCCCAGGAATATAAGCAGTAACTTCCATCCCATTAGATAAACGAACACGAGCATATTTACGAAGTGCTGAGTTTGGTTTCTTTGGAGTCATAGTTCCAACACGAGTACAAACTCCACGTTTTTGTGGTGCATTTAATTTAGTTTGTTTTTTCTCACGACTATTGTAACCAATATTTAATACTGGTGATTTACTTTTTTTAGTCTTATTTTTTCTACGACTACGAACTAATTGATTTATAGTTGGCATATTATCCTCCCTTCTTTACACATATCCAGGCGTTTCATTTTTGATTTTAATAAAAGATTTATATAAATAAATCCCTTAAACGCACAAATACTATACCATTAATTATATGTTAAAGTCAAGCAAAAATATAACTTTTATTAATTTTTTTGCAAACAAAAATATGTTGTCTGTCAAAACAACATATTTTGTAGTGGTTAGGTAAATTATAATTTATATTGACAGATATAGACTATAATTTGTTATCAAGGCCCACTATGTGTACACATTACTTAATAGCTTGATAAACATAGAACGTAAATTATTATTTATTTAAACACAAATAATAATTAATACAAATGATTGAGTATTATTGCAAAGATACTATCTTTCGTATAATTACAAATAATAATCAAAATTTCTTAACGAATAGAAATTTAATCTAAACGCTAAAAAGCATTTGTTGTGTTCCCTATTAAGTGATTTAATTATAGCATACATTTTTCATCTTGACAATACTTTTTTTGAAAAAAATGTATTTTTTTGTAAATTTTCTTTTTTTAGTAAAATAAAAATATGTTGTCTGTCAAAACAACATATTTCGTAGTGGATTATTTAAATTATAATAAATATTGACAGATATAAATTATAATTCGTTATCAAGGCCCACATGTGTACACATTACTTAATAGCTTGATAAACCTTAGAGTGAATTTAATCGAACAAACAACGATTAAACATTAAGAATAAATCTAATATCTAACAATCATTTTACTACTTTTTGTAAAATAATAAATTAAATAAAGATTAATAATAAGTAAAATACTTATTAAATATTTTCTTGTGTTACTCTCCTATTAAGCAATTATATTGTAGCATATAATTTTTACTTTGGCAATACTTTTTTTACAATTTTTTTATTTTTTTACAAAAATAATTAAAAAACAAAAAAAACATTATTAATATCCTGATGTTTGATAATTACTACCACACTTTAAATATGGCTGATAACTTTTATTTTCTCTAGTATAAATTACATAGCCATCACAACTAATACTAGGATCATTGGGATCATATAAACTTGAAACAAATGCTTCTTGTTCTAATTCATTTAAACTAATCGTTACACTTGTTACTGAACTATCAGAATAATATTTAGTAACATATT
>CALVVE010000123.1 GCA_944363775.1 uncultured Bacilli bacterium
CCATTAGATTCTTCAATCTTAGTAATTTTACCATTAATTTCAGAAATAGTTGCTTTACCTTTAGGATTACGTGCTTCAAATAATTCTTGAACACGAGGTAAACCTTGAGTGATATCGTCACCAGCAACACCACCAGAGTTGATAGTACGCATTGTTAACTGAGTACCAGGTTCACCAATTGATTGAGCAGCCATAATACCAGCAGCTTCACCAACTTCAACAATGTGACCAGTAGCTAAATTACGTCCATAACATTTTTGACATACACCATTATGAGTTTTACAAGTTAATACTGTACGAATTGGAACTTTAGTAATACCAGCTTTAACAATTTTATCTGCTAATTGTTCAGTAATATATGTATTAGCTGGGGCAATAACTTCTTTTGTTTCTGGATGAATTACGGCTTTATTAGTAAAACGTCCAATAATACGATCAGCAAGTGATTCAACAACTGTTCCATCAGTATTTAAGAATGCTTCTACTAATACACCTTGATCAGTTCCACAATCTTCTTCTTTAACAATTACATCTTGAGCAACATCAACTAAACGACGAGTTAAGTAACCAGCATCGGCTGTTTTTAAGGCTGTATCAACGGCACCTTTACGAACACCGTGAGTTGCTAAGAAGAACTCAGAAACGCTAGCTCCTTCAGTAAATGAAGATGTGATTGGAATTTCTACTGTTTCACCATTTGATTTCATCATAAGTCCACGCATACCGGCCATTTGAGTATAGTTACCTAAATTACCACGGGCTTTTGAATCAATCATCATAGAGATTGAATTATCTTTATGAGTTTTAATGATGTCAGCTAATTCACTTGAAATTTGATCCTTAGCTTCATTCCATACTTCAATTACTTTTTTATAACGTTCATTATCAGTAATTAAACCACGTTTAAATTGTTTATTAACTTGAGCAACCTTCTTATTAGCTTCTTCAATAATTGCAGGTTTGCTTTGTGATTCAATGATATCTCCTACACCAATAGAAATACCTGATAATGTAGAATATTTAAATCCTAAATCTTTTAGTTTATCAAGCATAATTGAAGTTTCAGTTGTTTGATAACGTTTATAGATTTGCGAAATTAATTGTGTAAGTATTCCTTTTGCAAATGGTCCAGTTACTTCCATGTTCTTAATTGCTTCTGGAATATTAGTTCCTGGATCTAAGAAATATTTACTTGGTGTAATTTTTTCAATATTTTCCTTACTTCCATCATTTACATATTGGAATGAATCTGGGAAAATACTATTAAATATTAATTTACCTGGAGTAGTAACTAAATACTTGTCCATATAAATATCTGGGAATATTTTATGTCTAAATGATCTTACTGGAATAGCAATACGAGTTTGTAAAGTAATTTCTCTTCTTTCATATGCCATTAAAGCTTCATTTTCATCTTTAAATACTCGCCCTTCACCAGGTAATCCTGGTTTTTCAATTGTAATATAGTAGTTACCTAAAATCATATCTTGTCCAGGATCAGCAATTGGTTTACCATCTTTTGGTGACAAGATATTATTAGCACCTAGCATTAATAATCTTGCTTCGGCTTGTGCTTCTTCGGTAATTGGAACATGGACAGCCATTTGGTCTCCATCAAAGTCAGCATTAAATCCTGCACATACTAATGGGTGAAGGCGAATTGCACGTTCATCAATTAATTTAGGTTCAAATGCTTGTATACCTAATCTATGTAATGTTGGAGCACGGTTTAACATAACTGGATGTTCTTTAATTTTTTCTTCTACAATATCCCAAACACGTTCATCTTGATTATCAACCATACGTTTTGCAGCTTTAATATTAGCAGCAATTTCTTTAGAAACTAAACCATTAATAACATGTGGTCTAAATAATTCAAGAGCCATTTCTTTTGGAATACCACATTCATACATTTTTAAGTTTGGTCCTACAACGATAACACTACGAGCTGAATAGTCAACACGTTTACCAAGTAAGTTTTGACGGAAACGTCCTTGTTTACCTTTTAACATACTTGATAAAGATTTTAGTGGACGATTACCAGCACCAGTAATGTTACGTCCACGACGACCATTATCAAATAACGCATCAACTGCTTCTTGTAACATACGTTTTTCATTTTGAATGATGATACTTGGAGCACCTAAATCCATTAATTTCTTTAAACGATTATTACGGTTAATAACACGACGATATAAATCATTTAAGTCACTAGTTGCAAAACGACCACCATCTAATTGAATCATTGGTCTTAATTCTGGTGGGATAACTGGAAGTGCAGTTAAAATCATCCATTCTGGACGGTTACCAGATTTTAAGAATGCATCAAGAACATCTAATCTTTTAATTAAACGAACACGTTTTTGACTAGTTGTATCTTTAATTTCTTCAATTTCTTTAGTAAGTTCAGCAACTTCTTTTTCAAGATCTACTTGTTCAAGTAATTCTTTAATTGCAGCTGCACCCATACCTACTCTAAATGTGTTTCCATATTTTTCATAATAAACACGATATTCTTTGTCAGAAATAGTTTGCTTTTTAGCTAAAGTTGTAGCCCCTGGATCAAGAACTACATATGAAACAAAGTATA
>CALVVE010000124.1 GCA_944363775.1 uncultured Bacilli bacterium
AGTGACCAAGAATTACTGCTTTTTGCACAAAGACATCATCTTAATATTAATCAAATAGAATTAGCTAATCCTACTCTACTTCATGGAAAAGTTGGTGCCATGATTGTAGGAGAAAAGTATAATTTCACTAAAGAAATGCAAGATGCGATTTGCTTTCACACAACAGGAAGAGAAAATATGACAATGCTAGATAAGATTATTTATGTTGATGATAAAATTGATAATAATAGAAAAAAAGATACTAATGAAGTAAGAGAACTAGCTACTCAAAATATCGATGTTGCATTAAAATACTTTTATACTGTTGCAATTGAAAAAGCTATTCATAAAGATAAACTGTTACATCCACTTACTATAGAAGCTAGAAATAGTCTTTTACTTGAACAATTAAAAAGAGAGAAAGAATAAATTTTTACGGTTGTATTATAAATAGTGTTGGTGAATAAAATTACTACCACTATTTTATTTAACAAAAAAGACATGTAATCTGATACAATGTAATTGACTAAAAAACATCGAAAGGTTGTGATTACATGTCTCATAATGATTATATCTTAAATTTGTTAAATATTGAAGACCATAATATCTTTATTCTTAATAATATTCAAAATAAAACTATTAAAAATAAGAATTATAAGGTAATTGAGGGTATTTTAACTTATACTCCTGATTATTGTCCTTGTTGTGGTATTGCTAACGAATCTACCAACGATATTATTAAATGGGGTTTTAGAAAAAATTGTAAAATTAAAATTCCTAAAATTTCCAATTGCCTTTCCTTATTAATCCTTCATAAACAAAGATTCTTTTGTAAACATTGTCATAATACTTTCCTTGCCGAAACTTCTCTTGTTGATAAAAATAAGAACATATCTAATAATACAGAACTACAAATTTCTATAGAATTAATGTCTAAACAAAGTGAAAAAGATATCGCAAAAAGATTAGATGTTTCTGTATCTAAAATTGATAGAAAGTTAAATAAAATTTCTTCTCATACTGTTTTAAGGCATGAACATTTACCATTATATATGAACTGGGACGAGTTTAAAGCTACTAATGATACTAAAGGTAAAATGGCTTTTATTATTACTGACAATTATAAAGGCTCTATCTTTGATATTCAAGACTCCAGAAAATCTAAGGATTTAGAAATTTATTTTAAAAGATATCCTAGAGCCGAAAGACAAAAGGTAAAACTTATTTCTATGGATTTCTATTCCGGTTATGTTTCTCTAGCTGAAAAACTTTTTAAAAATGCTGATATTGTTATTGATAGATTTCATATTGTTGTTCAAGCTTATAATGCTCTTAATTCTACTAGAGTTGGTCTTTGTTATAAGTCTAATCCCAATTATAAAAAGCTTAAAAACTTTTGGAAATTAATACTTAAGAATGAGTTTGATTTATCTGATGAGAAAAAATATGATAAACACTTTAAGAAAGAAATCTCTCAAAAAGAAATTGTATCTTTTCTAGTTAATACAGATAAGACTTTAAAGGCTACATATGAATGTTATCAAGGACTTATTAATTCATTAAGAAATAAAGATTTTAATAAATTTAAAAATATTGTTTTTCATCAAAATAATAATGTTTCTAATAAAATGAAAAAAGCTTTAAAGCTTTATAAAGATAACATTAAATATATCCATAATTCATTTAAGTATGATATAAACAACGGAATTATTGAAGGTAAAAATAATTTAATTAAATGTTTAAAAAGGATTGCTTTTGGCTATAGAAAATATGATCATTTCATTGCTAGAATATTCTTAGTTTCTGGCATTACAAAAGGATGATAAAAGTCATCCTTCATATTACCAATTCCTTGTATCAAATTATTGTCTACCAACACTATTTGACAAAGAACCACAAGTTCTCTTCAAATTAACTGATTAATTACTAGCTTTTTCTAATTCTTCTTCGATACGAATTAATTGGTTATATTTACAAATACGATCAGTTCTAGACATACTACCAGTCTTAATTTGACCTAAATCAAGTCCAACTGCTAAATCAGCAATCGTCGTATCCTCAGTTTCTCCACTACGATGAGAAATAATCGTCTTATATCCATGACTTCTAGCAAGTTCAATTGTTTCTAAAGTTTCCGTAATAGTACCAATTTGATTAACTTTTAAAAGAATAGCATTACCAGCATGACGATCAATTCCCATTTGTAAACATTTTTTGTTTGTTACAAATAAATCATCACCAACTAATTGGATCTTATCTCCAAGTTCAGCCGTAATTTTAGTAAATCCTTCCCAATCATTCTCATCAACTGGATCTTCAATAGAAATAATTGGATATTTAGCAACTAATTCCTTATAGAAATCAATTAACTCATCAGTAGTAAGACTTCTACCTTCACCAACAAGTTCGTATTTTCCATCTTTATAGAATTCACTTGCCGCAACATCAATAGCGATACAAACATCTTTTCCAGGTTCATACCCAGCTTCACGGATAGCTTCCATAATTAATTCAAATCCTTCAGTATTAGATTGTAAATCAGGAGCGAAACCACCCTCATCACCAACACCTGTTGCTAAGCCC